>DASZNX010000265.1:0-6927 GCA_035551075.1 Gemmatimonadales bacterium
GCATTCCAGCCTTTCCCGTACCGTGGCGCCTCACGCCCGACGCTCCCGTCTGGGGACGAGCGGCGCGAGCGCTGTACGGCAAAGAGGCGGGCGATACAGGCTCGTCTGGCCGCGCGGCGCGCGTGGCTGCACGGGCGCGGGCCATCGCAGCCCGCGGCAACGAATTCCCCGCTTGGGTGCTCGACCGGGCCGGGATTGAGGTCATGTTCGCCAACCGCATCGCAACGGGCCCCGGCCTCGAGCCGCCTCGGTTTCGCTGGGTACCGTTCGACGATCCCTTGCTGTTTCCGCTGGATACGAAGGGGGAGGCGGCTCGGACGCCGGATACGCGCTCGCTCTATCCGCGGGAGACGGCGCTGCTCAAGCGCTACCTCCGGGATCTCGGTCTCCCGGCCGTGCCGTCGACGCTGGCGGCGTTCGTCGCGACCGTCGTAATCCCGACGTTGCAGCGCCAGCGGCAGGCCGGCGCGGTCGCGATCAAGTTCGAGATCGCCTACCTGCGCCCGCTCGATTTCGGTAACTCCGATTCGTCGGACGCCAGCGCCATCTACGCGCGCTATGCGGCCGCCGGGACGCCCACACACGCCGAGTACAAGACCGTGACCGACTACCTCTTCCGCGTCGTCGCGCGGGAAGCCGGTCGTCTCGGGCTCGCCGTCCACCTGCACGTGCTCGAGACGTTCGGGGGATTTTACGAGGCTCGCGGGGCGACTCCGGGACAGCTCGAGCCGGTCTTCAACGATTCCACGTTGCGGGGCACGAATTTCGTGCTGATTCACGGTGGGTGGCCGGCCGTGGGCGAAACGGAAGCGATGCTCGGCAAGCCGAACGTGTACGCCGATATTTCGATGATCGACCAGATGCTCGGCGCCGCCGAGCTGGCGCCAGTGCTGCGCGCCTGGCTCACACGCTGGCCGGACAAGGTGCTGTTCGGCACCGATGCGTTCGAGGGCGGTCCGGATCAGGGGTGGGAGCAGGGCGCGCTCGTCGCCGCGACGACCGCGCGGCGCGCGCTTGGGATCGCGCTTACCGCGATGATGCGCGATGAGGAGATCGACGCGGCGCGCGCCCGGATGCTCGCGCGTATGGTGCTGCGCGACAACGCGGTGACCTTATATCACCTCAACCAACCATAGTTGCAACTCGACGGCGACATCGGCTATCTGCGGTTGGACTCCTTCGAGGACGCAGCACTCTGCGATTCGACCGCGGCCAAAACCGGGGGTTGCAGGTTCGATTTCTGCCCAATCGGGCAGTCGCGACTCAAAACGAGATTTGCGCGCCCGTGGTAAGCAGTCGATCAGTCTTGACGAACCCCGGCTCAGGCAGATTGTCGAAGCGAATCAAATACGAGACGCGCAGCGCAATCTGCTTGGAGAGCGGTGCGGTCAGCGCCGTCTCGGATGTGACGCGCTGATCGTCGGACGTCTTGAGGTTGGCAATCCATACGAGGGTCTGGGTGAAGGCCACGGCCGTGGTGAAGAGATGCTTGAAGCTGGCGGCGGTGCGCGTCGCGCCAAACGACTGGCGCACGTTCGCCGTGTTGCGCTCGCTCTGCCCGGTGAAGGCCCCTTCGAGGCTCAGCGTATCGCGTGCCGATCTGACGAGCGCAACCGCGATGCCCGGACCGTAACCCCAGCGTTCCGCGATTCCCGCGAATGGGTTGCGCTGAAACGTGACCAGGGCGAAAGCGCTGATGGTCTTGCTGAGAGAATAATCGCCGCGAACGCCGGCGTCGTAGGCTTCCGCCGTGGTTTTCTTTTCCGCCTCCCCATACAGCGCCTTCGCCGTCTGGCCCAAGGTCAGGCGATCGAGTCGCCACGTGAATTGTTCGCCCAGATTGAAGCTCGTGACATTTGAGTTTCCCGAGGCGTCGACAAATCCCAAGTCGAGCGTGAGCTGGGTGGCGGGCGGAGCCGGAGCTGGGGCAGGCTGTTGTGAAAGCACGGCGACCGGCGGGAGCATGAGGGCGAGTAGACCGAAGAATGAGCGCATGCGTGGGACTACCCGAAGCATCGGGACAACGTTCCTGGTGCGTATTTAGTAGAAACAGGTCCGAGCGGTCTTCGTTCAACCCCGCGGGCGTGCTCAGGCCGCGACGGTGGTCGCGGCCTTGGCAAGACGAGACGGAGGCAATCGTGCGCGCCGACGACTCACTCGATGGCGAGGATGTCGTTCCCGGTTTCTCCTGCCCGCTCGCGGCGCTACTGCGGTAGGCGAGCGCAGGTCTCTATCCACTTTCTGTTTCAAAATAGGCGAGCGAGCTTGTTATCCCTTCGCTGCGCTCAGGGCAGGCTCTGAGCGAAGCGCGCGCTACCAGTCCATGGCGAAGCGCCATCGTCAGCGTTTGAGCGCGAGCGAAGGAGCTGCTTTGAGCGCGAGCGAAGGATCTGCTTTAGCGCAAGCGAAGGATCTGCTTGAGCGCGAGCGAAGGATCTGCTTTTTATGCAGGGCGGCTACATCGCGCGCGCACAATACGTCATATCGGATTTCGCACCCATGCTCAGCATCAATGACTTCGCACCCACTACCGTTGCGGCGGACACGCGATAGTGTTGCAGCGGACTCAAGACGCACCGTTTAGGCGCCCTGATGAATCTTTATTCGCTCTCCCTCGCCATAGGGGCCGTCGGATTTCTCGCGATGGCCCTCACCGGCCTTGGCCGCCACGGGGCCCCGGGGCATGGCTCCGGGTCTGGGCACGGGCCTATCCACGGCCATGGGCCTAGCCACGGCCACGGGCACGTCGGAGCGAAACACTCGCACCACATCCACGGCAGCAGCGCCCGCGCGACTGCCGTCTCGTGGCTCTGGAGCCTCACGTCGCCGCGCGTGTTGTTCAGCCTGCTGATCGGCTTCGGCACCACCGGACTCGCCGTACGCGGAGTGCTGGG
Organism: Gemmatimonadales bacterium; assembly: GCA_035551075.1. Taxonomy (GTDB): domain Bacteria; phylum Gemmatimonadota; class Gemmatimonadetes; order Gemmatimonadales; family GWC2-71-9; genus 20CM-2-65-7. The sequence continues at coordinate 2,895 of DASZNX010000265.1, forward strand.
AGCTCCGTTCGCGCTCGGCGCCGCCATCGCGGGCGGGCTGCTGTTCGAGCAGCTCTTCGTCGGACCGGTATGGAACTTCCTGATGCGCTTCGCCTCCGCGCCCGCCCTCACGCTCGAGAGCTGCCTCCAGGACGAGGTGCGCGCCAGCACGGCGTTTGATGCGGACGGCCACGGTCTGGTGACCGCGGAAGTCGATGGCCAAGTGGTGCAGGTTTTGGCCACCCTGCGACCAGAAGATCGAGCCGCCGGTGTGCGGATTCGTGCCGGCGACGCGCTGAGAATCGAAGACGTCGATAGTCGCCGCAACCGTTGTACGGTGTCGTACATCGGCCCGAGAAGCGGCGCAACTTTGCTGTGAGGTGTCTATGATGCCCCAGTGGATTCTCGTAGTCGCCATACCGGTTGCGGTACTCGTGCTCATTCCGCTCATCGTCGCGGGATTCCTCCGCGACGTGGATGCCGGCACGATCCGCATGGTCAGCTGGCTGAACGGCTCGACCGTGATCTATCGCGGCCCGGGGAAGTCGAAGGAGATACCGTTGCTCACGACCGGGACGACGCTGTCGAGCAAGGTGATCAACGTGGACCTCGACATCACCGATCAGACCGCGGATATCGACGAGTCCGGCACGCCGCGGCCGATCAAGGTCCGCGTGCTCGCGAGCGCGATCGTGTCGGTCGGTGACTCGGACACGATGATCAAAACGGCGGCGAACCGTTTCTTCTCTAAGGCCGAGGTGGAGCAGCTCAACACGCTGACCGACCTGCTGACGAGCTCAGGGCGGCGCGCGATCAACCTGCTCACGCATGACCAGCTCTTCTCGGCGAAGTCGGCGTCCGCGCACGCCGCGCGCAATTTGCCGGCTGTTCAGGCGCCGCAGCCTACCGCGCTCGTCGAAGCCGAGGACGAGGACGATCCGCTCGCGATCATCATTCGCAAGGCGTGCTCGCGCGAGCTCACCGACCTCGGCCTGGTGTTCCAGTCTCTGAACATCAAGGTCGTGCAGTCGGAAGTCGCCGAAGCTCGGCGGCGCCAGTCGGCTGCGGAAGCGCAAGCAAACGCGGACATCGTCTCCGCGCTGCAAACCCGCCGCGCCAAGGAAGCGCAGCTCGACGCGGAGCGGGTGATTTCCGACAAGCAGCGCGAGCTCGAGCAGACGAAGGCATCGAACGCCGCCCTCGTCGCGCAGGCGGAAGCGAAACGGCAGCAGGCAATGGGGGTCCAGCGCGAAGCCGAGCTCGACGCCACGCAGATTGCCCAAGCCAAAGCCGACGCCGAGAAAGTACGGATCGATGTCGAGGCGAAGGCGAAGGCCGAAGCGATGCGGATTACGGCGATCGCGCAGGCGACGGCGGAGAGCATTCGGCAGGTGAACGAGGCGATCAAGGCGGGTGGGGATGCCTACTTCCGCTACCGCCAGATCGAGCTGTTGCCGCAGATACGCGCCGATTATTGCCGAGGGGCTCGCCGACGCGAAGCTCGTCACGATCGCAGGAAATGGCGCCGGAGCCGCCGAAACGACTGCCCAGAACATCACGGCAGTCATTCAGACAGCGCTCGCGGCCCAACTGGTGACGCGAGGCGGGCTGATCGATGGGGTCCCGGCTGCGGCCGGCGACAATGGACAGACAGGGGAGCGGCGCACGCCAAATCGGGCGCCTGACGTCCCCGCAAAGGCATCCCGGTGAGGGTTTGAGCCCCAAAACGTTGCGGACTAGGACATGGGGTTAAGCCTTTTTTCATCCCGGAGATGGATGCGACCCCGCTTGAAACCGGGCGACATTCGAAAAGCAGTTCGCCAGAGTCGAATGTGGACCCTTTGAATTGGAGGTTTTGTGAGAAGCACGAACCCGAATAATCCGGGGCAGGGTGGCCGCGAGAAGCAGGGTGGCCAGGGTGGTCAGGGTGGTCAGGGTGGTCAGGGCCAGCCTGGACGGCAGGGCGGTGGCGGTGGCGGTCAGACCCCCGGACGGCAGGGTGGCGGTGGTGGCGGTGGTGGCCGCAGTGATGAGGACTATGGCCAGGGTGGCCGGCAGGGTGGCGGCAACCGCTAGTTCTCTCGCGCTGAAAAAAAAGGGCCGCTCTCAAGGCGGCCTTTTTCTTTTCTAGTTGTCGAGCACCTGCCGCACGCGTTCGGTGAGCTGCCGGATCGTGAACGGCTTGGGCAGAAACGCGGTATTGGGCGTGACGATGTCATTCTGGAAGACGGCTTCCTGCGAGTATCCTGACATCAGCAGGATCTTGGTCTCGGGGCGCTGAGCCGTCAGCCGGCGCAACAGCTCCGGAACACGGACCCCCGACAGCACCCCATCCGAAAGCAGCAGATGTATCGGCCCCTCGTGGACGCCGGCGATCGTCATCGCCTCGACGCCATCCGCAGCCGCGAGAACCCGATACCCGAAGCGCTGCAGGGCGGCAGACGCCAGCGTGCGAATCGGCTCCTCGTCCTCGACGAGCAAGATCGTCTCGGTGCCTTTGACCTTGGCCGGAATATGAATGGGTCGCGTGACGCGGGCCCGTCGCTCGCTTACCGGGAAGTAGCACTTGAATGTCGTGCCGATGCCCGGCTCGCTGTACACGAGGACGTGACCTTTGCTCTGCTTCACGATGCCATACACCGTCGCGAGGCCGAGCCCGGTACCCTTGCCCTTCTCTTTCGTCGTAAAGAACGGCTCGAAGAGACGAGCGAGGACTTCGGGCGACATCCCGGTGCCGTTATCGCTTACGGCCAGCACGACGTAGAAGCCGGTCGGGATACACGCCGTCTGCGTGGTATATGGCTCATCGAGCGTGAGCTTGCGCGTTTCGATCGTCAGCGTGCCCCCATGAGGCATCGCATCACGACTATTCACGGCGAGGTTGAGGAGCACCTGCTCGATCTGCGCAGGATCGGCCATGATCGCAGGGAGCTCTTCGTCGGTCGCAATGACGAGCCGCACGGGTGGGCCGAGGAGGCGGCGCAGCATCTTCTCCATGTCGTTCACGCGTTCGTCGAGCCGCACGGGCTTGGGATCGAACGGTTGGCGGCGACTGAACGCCAGGAGTTGGCGCGTCAGCGCCGATGCGCGGTCGCTCGCCTTGATGATTTCGTTGATGTCATCGGCGTAGCGCGGGTCGTCTCCGAGCTGCTCTCGCAGCATGTCGGCATATCCGATGATTGCCGTGAGCAGGTTGTTGAAGTCATGCGCCACGCCTCCGGCGAGGCTGCCTAACGCATCGAGTTTCTGCGCCTGCCAGAGCTGCTGTTCCAGCGATTTCCGCTCGCTCACGTCGACGGCGAAGTTCTCGAGCAGCTCTGCACCATCCTCTCCCTTGCGGAGCGTAATGTTGCAGAGCAGCCAGAGCGGCGATCCGTCCTTGCGGAGCATATGGACTTCGTAGTTGCGCAAGACGCCCGATTCGCGTAACGCCGCGATCATGCGGTCGCGGTCGGCCGGATCCCACCAATGATCCCGCGCGGGCCGGTTCATAAACTCGGTAGACGACTCGTATCCGAATATCTTCGCTAGTCTGTCATTGCAGAGGAGAATGCGGCCGTCGGACACACGGGTCGTGGATACGCCGGCGAGCGTCTGCTCGAACATGTCGCGATAGCGGCGCTCGGCGCGATGTTGCTCGACGTACGCGCGGTCGATCTCCCGGCCGATCCGGCGCGCGAGGCGCGAAACGAGCAACGCCACCAGCGCCGCACCCAGCACGGCCAGCCATGCGGCGAGCAGCACGCGGTCACCGCTATTGGCGGTCGAGAGACGCGCGTCGAGAAAGCCGATCAGCAGGACGAGGCCGGTCGTCGCGGGCAGGAATGCGCGGAGCATGCGCGAGCGCGGCGAGTCTCCCGTCAGTGGCTCGAGCGGCCACACGCGCGGGCCGGCAGCGATGACGGTGCCGACGCCCAGCAAGAGCAGGCTGAGCGCGGTGGGGAGCGAGACGGGAATCGTGCTGCTGCCGTAGAGCAGTGGCGCCCCGTAGGCGTATCCGAGCGCCACCGTGCCGCCGATGATTGCCGCGACCGTGGCGAGCGGACCTGCGTAA
>DASZNX010000266.1:0-1762 GCA_035551075.1 Gemmatimonadales bacterium
TCTTCTGGCTGCTCGCGGCATCCGAGCGCAGGAGCGCCAGGCCCTTCACGCGGGGTGGCTCATCCAGTCGTCCGCAAAAGTCGGGATTGACGGCGCGACCATCTCGTCGACCACGTACCATCCCGCGGGCTGGTATCGCGCGACCGTGCCTTCGACAGTGGTTGGCGCCCTGGTCGAGGACAGCATCTATCCCGATCCATTCTATGGGATGAACCTGCGCGCGCTGCCGGGCATGACCTATCCGATCGGACGCAACTTTGCGCGCATGGAAATGGACTCACAGAGTCCGTTCGCCGTGCCCTGGTGGTATCGCACGACTTTTCGTCTGTCCCGCTCGAGCGGCAGGCACGCGGTGCTGCATTTCGACGGCGTCAACTATCGCGCGAATATCTGGTTGAACGGCCGGCGCCTCGCGGATTCCGGCGCGGTGGCCGGCACCTATCGGCGCTACGAGTACGACATCACGGACGCGCTGAGCGCGTCCGGATCGAATGTCCTTGCAGTCGAGATCTGGGCGCCGACGCCGCTCGATCTGCAAACGACCTGGGTAGACTGGAGCCCGTCTCCTCCGGACAAGGACATGGGCCTGTGGCAACCGGTGTACATCACGACCAGCGGCGATGTCGTCATTCGGTATCCGGCAGTCGTGAGCCGCGTCGACACGGCCACGCTCGGGAGCGCGGACCTGACGGTCGCGGCGGAGCTCAGGAATCTGACGGCACAGCAGGTGACAGGAACGCTGCGCGGCCGCATCGGCGGCATCGAGTTCAGCCGACCGGTCACCCTGGGGCCACATGACACTAGCTTCGTGCGTTTCACACCAGACAGTTTCCCGCAGCTTCACTTCGCGAACCCGCGCCTCTGGTGGCCCGCCGAGCTCGGGAGTCCGGAGCTTTACACGCTCGCTCTCCAGTTCCAGAAGGACGGCCGAGCGTCCGACAGCCTGCACACGCGCGTTGGAATTCGCGAAATCACGTCGGAATCGACGGTAAAGGGCGGGCGTCTCTTCCGCATCAACGGGCGCCGCATCCTGATTCGCGGTGGTGGTTGGGCGCCTGACATGTTTTTCCGCCCGCAGCCCGAACGGCAGGACGCGCAACTCCGGTACGCACTAGACATGCACCTCAATACCATCCGGCTCGAAGGCAACTACGAAAACGACCGCTTCTTCCACCAGACCGACAGCCTCGGCCTGCTCGTGATGACCGGCTGGGTGTGTTGCAGCGCGTGGGAGCAGTGGCCGAAGTGGGGACCGGAGCAACACGCCGTGGCGGCGGCTTCGCTGCGCGATCAGATCCGCCGGCTGCGAGGGTCTCCCAGCGTTTTCGTGTGGCTCAACGGGAGTGATGGCCCTCCTCCGCCTGACGTGGAGCGGACCTACCTCGCGATTGAAGCGCGCGAGGGGTGGCCGAATCCAACGATTTCCTCAGCCAGCGCCAAGCCGACCGAAGTGAGCGGCGCGAGCGGCGTGAAGATGACGGGACCCTACGATTGGGTACCGCCGTCGTATTGGCTCGAGGACAGCACACACGGCGGCGCGTGGGCCTACAACACCGAGACCAGTCCCGGCGCCGCAGTGCCGCCGATCGAAAGCATGCGCCGCATGGTTCCAGCGCGGGATCTGATCTGGCCGTTGGACAGCGTGGTGCTCTTTCACGCCGCGGGCGGCCAATTCGCGCACCTGCTCGACCGCTTCAATACCGCCTTGGCGACGCGCTACGGCGAGCCGAAGACCATCGAAGATTACACGTCGACGGCGCAG
>DASZNX010000267.1:0-7572 GCA_035551075.1 Gemmatimonadales bacterium
GTGCCAGCACGATGCCATCCTTGTCCGTCGTCCACGCCGTTCCGTCGCGCCGGAGCAACGTCGCTCCGGCGCTCTCTTCCCCGCAGAAGCCAAGGGATCCGTCGCTGAGGCCGGCGACGAACCATTTGAAGCCGACCGGAACCTCGTGCAGCCGGCGGCCCAGCTTCGCGCTCACCCGATCGATCATGGCGCTGCTCACCAGCGTCTTCCCCACCCCGGCTTCAGCGCTCCACTGCGGCCGATGGCGGAAGAGATGCTGGATGGCGACCGCGAGGTAGTGATTGGGCGGCAGCAGCCCCGTGCTCCTGGTGACGACCCCATGTCGATCGTGATCGGTATCGCACGCGAAAGCGATGTCGAAGCGGTCCCTCAGCCCGATGAGCCGCTGCATCGCGTAGGAGGACGACGGATCCATCCGGATGCGGCCGTCCCAATCCACCGACATGAATCGGAAGGTCTCATCCACTTCGTCGCTCACGAGCGTCAAATCGAGATGGTAACGCTCCGCGATGGGAGCCCAATAGGCGACGCCCGCTCCACCGAGTGGGTCCACACCCAGGCGAAGGCCCGCGCTCTGGATCGCCGTCATATCGATGACGTTCTCCAAGTCGCGGACGTACGCGTTGAGATAGTCGTGCCGGTGCGTGGTGGGAGCGCGAAGCGCTTTCTCATAGGGGATGCGTTTCACGCCTTCGAGGCCACGCTCCATCAACTCATTCGCCCGGGCTTCGATCCAGCTGGTGACAGCGCTATCGGCTGGTCCCCCGGTGGGCGGGTTGTACTTGAAGCCGCCGTTGTCCGGCGGATTGTGCGACGGTGTGACGACGATGCCGTCAGCGAGCCCTGTGACGCGCCCGCGGTTGTAGCGGAGGATGGCGTGCGATACCGCGGGCGTCGGTGTGTATGCGTCGTGCTCGGCCAGCATGATGTCGACGCCGTTGGCAGCGAGCACCTCGACAGCGCTGGTATGCGCCGGCACTGACAGGGCGTGCGTGTCGAAGCCGAGAAACAGCGGGCCGTCAATCCCCTGCTGCCGGCGGTAGCGACAAATGGCCTCGCTGATCGCGAGCACGTGCCATTCATTGAAAGTCTTCTCGAACGACGACCCGCGATGGCCCGAAGTGCCGAAGGCGACCCGCTGAGCGGGCACCGAGGGATCGGGAATCTCCGCGTAGTACGCAGTGACCAGCTTCGCGACGTCGAGCAGCATCGCCTGGGGAGGCGGATGGCCCGCGAGAGGACTGATCTTCATGGTGTTAGATCGGCGGCCGCCGCTGCATCCACGCACCAGCGCACACGACCATGAGAGGGCGCGATCGCCTGCGCCGGCAGTTCCTCTGGACGGTGCGGACCCTCGAGCACTCGACGGAGAATGCCCGCTTTTGCGAAGCCGGAGACGAGGAACAAGACCTCAGCCGCGGCGTTGAGGATCGCCGGCGTCAGCGTGATCCGCCACATCGACGCCGTGGATGAGCGTACGGCCATCACCCAGCGGGTCTGCTCGTGAACAGCGGCGCTCCCCGGAAAGAGCGATGCGGTATGCCCGTCATCACCCAGTCCCAGGAGGACGAGGTCAATGCGCGCCGGCGCCGGGAGCAAATCACGCAGGGTCGCTTCGTAGTCAGCGGCGGCGGCGGCAGGATCGTCTTCGCCATGGATGCGGTGCACATGCGCCAGGGTCACCGGTACCCGGTCGAGCAGCGCCTCGCGCGCCATGCGGTAGTTGCTGTCGACATGATCCGGCGGCACACACCGTTCATCCCCCCACAGGATCTGAACTCGCGACCAGTTCACCTTGGACGCGACCGCCTCCGCGCCCAGCCGGAGATACGTGTCACGCGGCGTCGAGCCGCCGGAGAGCGCGACGATGAATTGTCCACGCGAGCCGATCGCGTCTCCCGCGGCCGCGACAAAACGTTCCGCAGCCGCGTCGGCGAGCGCGGCGGCGCTGGGCAACACCGCGACATCGGCTCGCATCGACGTCAGTTCTCCTTCATGCAAGAACAACCGGCCGTCGCTGGTGAGCGACGGCCGGTCATTCCGCCCACGTCGATCATCCCTCTTTTCGATACCGCCACGACGCGATCGTCGGCCCCTTGGGCTTGAGCTCGAACGTCTGACTCTCCCCCGGCTTGATCGCCGCCACCTGTACCGTATCGGTCGCCACGACGTCGTTCTTCAGATTCACGAATTCGAAAATCAGCTTGAACGGCGCATTGGGCGTGCTGCGCCCATTGGTGATGAGTCCTTTCACCTGGCGCCCTTCGTCCGTCGAATCGAACTGGCTGATGGTCACGTCGGCCACCAGCGTCGAATCGCCGATCCGCAGATAATGCAGCGTCGAATCCACCTTGCCCGCGAGCTGTTGCGAGAAGGCCATCATGCGGATCGATGTACGGTTCATCGGATCCACGGCGAGCAGCCGCCGCGACATCGCCAGCGCGGTGACCGTGTCCTGCAAGCCAAGCGCCACGTTGGTCCGGTGAATCAGAGTCTCGCGGAAATACGGATTCAGCTTGAGGCTCGCATCGAGCGCCTGCGCCGACAGCTTCAGCGCTTCACGCGAGTTGTCCGCGTGCGCCTTAAACATCGCAGTGGTCACGGAATCACACCGCGCCTTGATTCGGGCAAGCGTCAACGCCGGACGAACGGCGCGCGCCTGCGTGCGACAGCTGCTGCCCGCAGCCGCGGTGTCGGGGTCTTCCGGCACGCTTTGCTCGATTTCCACACCGATGCGGACGAGGGGCACGTACCCGATGGAGTCGGCCCGCGCGATCACCTGCCGGTAGATCGCAAAGGCGCTGTCTTTTTGGCCCCGCTGCATCAGCACGCTGCCCAATGACGCCAGGATTTCCGGATCGTTGGGATAGAGCGTGAGATACTCGGCGTACGTCGCCTGGGCCTCCGGCAACTTCTGCATGCTCTGCAGGATCCGGCCCTTGTTGTAGAGCGCGTCCTTGCGATCCTGCGCGTACTTCGGATCCTTCGCGGCCACCTCCGCCGTGCGTCCGAAATAGACGACCGCCGAATCGGCGTGTCCCGTGTTGTAATACAAGGTCGCGAGATATTTGAAGCTGGTCGGCTCGTTCGGGAGTTGAGAGCCGGCGCGCCGGAACGAGGCGATGGCTGAATCGGTATTCCCCGCCTGCCATGCCGCGACGCCGGCGTTGAACGTGGGCACCCACAGATACCGGCGCCACACATCGATATCGGCCTTACAGTCGGGCTTGAGCGCCTCTGCCTTGTCGAACGCCGAGTCCATGCCGGTGGCGTCGTTCGTCAGGATGTAGTAGCGACCCAGGTAGTACCATGCCGCGGGATTCTTTCCCTGCCCGCCCGTCGTAAACGCATCCATCAGGTTCTTTTGCGCGTCCTGCAGCTCCTTGCTGCGCTGATCCTCGAAGCGAGTATTCGTGGCGTTCTGCAAGTGCAGCAGGGCACCGTTCACGCGGAAGTCGCCGGGCTTGAGGTCGCATTTCGGACCGGCCCATTTCTGCGTCTGCCCGAGCAGCGGCGTCGCGACCATACACAGCACGGTTACCGCGAGATTGCGGACTGTTCGCACGTTCACTCCTTACCTTTCGCGATGAGAGCCACGGCGTCACGCTCGACGGCGCGCGCCACGTCGATGGGCGGCCGGCCTAATGCCTTCGCTGCCGCCAGTACGTCATCGTATTCAGGTTTCACCCGCACGCTGCCACCGTCCAACACCTTCACCCGAACCGCGACGCCATCGAGCCGCACCGTCACCTGGTGGCGCGGCAACGTCGCGCGCTCGGCAAACCAGCGCCGCACACCGGCGGTGGTGCTGTGCCGGAACAGCTCCGCCGTCACGGCGTCGGCGAGACTTTCGGGCGCCATCACCTCCACCCGAAATCCCTGCCTCCCCTTTTTCATCTGCACCGGCCACGTCTGCACATCCAGCGCGCCCGCACTGACGAGTGCCTGGCGCAGCGGATCCACGTACTCGGGACTCATGTCATCGACATCGGTCGCGAGCAGCACGACGCGACCCATTTCGCTCGCGGCCTCAGCGACGAGAATGCGCAGCGCATTGGGGTAATGCTTGGGGTCGCGCTGCCCGGCTCCCCATCCACTGCCAATCATGCGCCAGCGCTCGGGAGGAGAGCCGCTCGAGAGCACCCGCAGCAATGCCGCGCCCGTCGGCGTGGTGGCTTCGCCCTCGACAGGCCCGCCGGTCGACAGCTCCAGCCCTTCGAGCAAGATGGCCGTGGCCGGCGCGGGAACGGGAAGCCGGCCATGCGCCGCTTCAACCCACCCGTTCCCAGTGGCGACCGGCAGATGATATACGGCGTCGACGCCCAGTCGCTCGAAACCTTCGATGCCCCCCACGATATCGAGCACGGCATCCACTGCTCCCACCTCGTGGAGGTGGACCTTCTCCGGAGCAACGCCGTGAACGCGACCTTCGGCCTCACCGACCAATTGAAAGGCGCGCACAGCACGTTCTCTGACCCAATCAGAAATCGGCGCGCGCTCGACCAACTGAATCAGCTCGGCGACGTGACGGCCATGCCCATGGGGTCGCTCAGGAATCTCAAAATCGACTTTTTTGCAGGCGATTCCAGAGCGCTTTACGTCGCGAACCGCAACGCGCACATCGCCCACGCCCAGCCGGCGCGGCAACTCTTCGAGCCACGAGACCGGGAGCCCGAGCGCTAGCAACGCGCCGATGGTCATGTCGCCGCTGATACCGGCTGCGGGGTCGAAGATGGCGATGCGCATGGGGCCGAAGTCTTGAAATATAAATGGCTTAGGTTCTGTACAGCCACCCGGCGCCGGTGTTGAACAGCACCACGCGTTCTTCCGGCTGGATCAATCCCTTCTGCTTCAGCGCGACAGCGCCCGCCAGCGCCGCCCCGCCCTCCGGCGCGGCATCGATGCCCTCGACCGTCTGCAGCTCGTGGGCGGCCGCCATCAGGGCTTCGTCACTCACGGATACGGCCCCGCCCCCGCTCTCCCGCAATGCACGTAGCATCAGCCGATCACCGAGCGGCGACGGCACTCGCAGTCCGGCGGCGACCGTCGCGGGATCACTCCATGCGGTGGTGCGCTCAGCACCCGTCTCGAATGCTTGTACGACGGGTGCACAGCCCGTCGCCTGCACGGTGTACATCCGTGGCAGCGCGCCGCGGATCCAGCCAGTGTCTCGTAGCTCCTGAAATGCTTTCCACATACCGATGAGACCGGTGCCGCCGCCCGTGGGATAAACAATGACATCCGGCAAGGTCCATCCAAGCTGCTCGGCCAACTCGAGACCGAGCGTTTTCTTGCCTTCGATGCGATAGGGCTCGCGCAGCGTCGAGACGTCGATCGCGCCCGTTCCGGTCGAAAACAGTCGCGCGGCAATGCCGCAATCGCCGATATGACCATCGACGAGCTGCAGGTCAGCGCCAAAGGCCCGAATCTGTCTGAGGATCGGAGCGGGCGTCGTGGCGGGGGCGTACACCCGCGCCTGTACGCCGGCACGCGTGGCGTAAGCGGCGAGCGCCAGCCCAGCGTTCCCTGCCGTCGGCACCACGAACTGCGTTGCGCCCGCCCGCACAGCACGCGTGACCGCCGCAGCCAGACCGCGGGCCTTGAACGATCCGGTCGGGTTTGTGCTCTCGTCCTTGACGAGGAGCTGAGCGAATCCGTGGCGCTCGCCGAGCCGCATCACAGCAAGCAGCGGCGTGCCCCCCTCACCCAGCGTGACCGGATGCTCATCCTCCTCGAGCGGCAGCCACGAGCCATAGCGCCACATCGTCCAGCGCTGGCGCTTGAGCAGCGCCTTTGCTTCGGGTGGCGGCAGCGATTCGTAGCGCACCAGATATGGCGCGCCGCACACTTCGCATACGCCGGGAAAGCCGTCTGCGTCGCGCGTGCGCACGGGCACGCACGCCGAGCACTCCAGAGTCCATTTGGTCATGCGCGCTGATGCAACCGGTCGAGGATCCGGTCGGCCAGCTTGGTTGAAAAGCCGGGCAATGCGGCGATTTCGGCAGGCGTCGCGGTGCGGACGCCGGCGAGCGATCCGAAGCGCTCGAGGAGCAAGCGCCGTCGCGCTGGACCGATACCGGGAATGCGCAAGAGCTCCGATGTAATTGTCCGCTGCGCGCGCCGTTTGCGGCTGTAGGTCACGGCAAAGCGATGCGCCTCGTCGCGCGCGCGCTGCAGCAGCTTGAGAGAAGGACTGCTGCGCGACAATCGCAGCGGGTCGGCGTAGCCGGGCAGATAAATCTCCTCTTCGCGCTTTGCGAGGCTCGCCATCGGCAAGCGCTCCTGCCCCAGCTCTCGCGCCGCTTCCACCGCGGCTGCCAGCTGACCTTTTCCTCCGTCGATCACGATCAAGTCGGGAAGTTGCTTATGCTCGTTGATTCGGCGTGTGAGGAAGCGGCTCACCACTTCCTTCATGGCGGCGAAGTCGTCGATTCCCTGCACCCCCTTGATCCGATAGCGACGGTATTCGGATTTGCGGGGCCGCCCTCCCTCGAACCAGACCAGGGAGCCCACCGTGTCGCGGCCCTGATTGGTCGAAATGTCGATGCACACCATCGCACGCGGCACGACCGGTAGCCCGAGGTCGCGGCCGAGTGAGAAGACCGGATCGGCCGCCCGCTCGTCGATGTCGAACGATTCGATCTTGAAGCTGTCGAGCAAGTGGCGGGCGTTCTGGTCGGCGAGCTCCACCAGTTTTGCCGCGGAGCCGCGCTGGGGCACGGCGAATTCGACACCCGGTGCGAGCTCGCGTACGGCGTCCAGGTCAGCGGGCGCGAACGGCAGCACCACGCGCTGCGCGCGTTGCTCGAGTGGCAGATAGTAGCCGACCAGGAACGTCCGCAGCACCTCGCCCTCCGGCGCGTGCTCCACGTGCTCGAGGAAGCGGTGCTCCCGCGCTACCAGGCGACCGTCCCGAATCCGGAGAATGACGCCGGCCGCATCGTCGCCGTCACGCGCCAGGCCGATTGCATCGGCATCGCCGCCGCCCACGACCTCGACGGTCTGCGGCTGCTCGAGTTGATCCAGCCATTTGAGCGCGTCGCGGAGCTGCGCCGCCCGCTCGTAGACCTGGGTGTTGCTCGACTCCTGCATGCGTTCGCGCAGGCGGCCGCGAACCTCCAGCGTTTTCCCTGAGAGAAACAGCAGCACGTCATCGATCATCCGCCGGTAGTCTTCGGCGCTCTGATACCCGACGCACGGCGCTTTGCACCGCTCGATATGGAAGTCGAGGCACGGCCGGTCGGGCGCGTCCTCCGGCAGGTGCCACGAGCACGAGCGCACCGTGAAGATCCGCCGAATGATCTTCAGCGTTTGCCGCAGCGTCGCGACGTCGGTGTAGGGTCCGAAATATCGCGCGCCCGGGATCGTGACTCGGCGGACTACGAGGACGCGGGGAAACGGCTCTCCCAGTGTGACGGCGATCTGCGGGTAGCTCTTATCGTCGCGCAGCCGGATGTTGAACTTCGGCTGATTCTCCTTGATCAGCGTGTTCTCGAGCAGCAACGCCTGCGCCTCGTTCGGAACGATGATCGTCTCGAGATCGGCGATCTGCTCGCGCAGGAACTCGCGCTC
>DASZNX010000268.1:0-2501 GCA_035551075.1 Gemmatimonadales bacterium
GGATAGCGCTCGAATAGCCGCAGCGATTCTTCGTGCAGCGAGCCCCAGAATGCGTGGCTGTTGTCGTATGAGGACAAGCGGCCGTTCGTCGGCGGTGTCGGGCCCTTGTCCTTCTCGTACGGCCAGTAGTAGACCGCCACACTGTCGGATGGCTGCGGGTAGACTCCGCGCGAGTTCAGGTCGGACATTGCTTCCGTAATGATGAACTTGGCGCCCGGATACTGCGTCGGGAAATCCTTCCACACTTCGTGATGGTAGTTGTGACCGAGGATGTCGAGGGCGCCGGCGTGAAAGACGGGATTCTGCGTGCTGCCGTTGTTGGCTGCCTGCGTGACCGGACGGGTCGAATCGAGGGCGTGCACGATGCCGGCGAGCTCGCGGGCGATCGGCGCAGCGGTGGCGTCGGAGTCGGTCCACTGCTCCATCACCTCATTGCCGATGCTCCAGAGAAACACACTGGGGTGATTCCGGTCGCGCCGCACCATGTCGGACAGATCGCGCACGTGCCAGGCGTCCCAATCGAGATGGTAATCGTATTTGGTCTTTTCCTTCTTCCACATGTCGAACGCTTCGTCCATGACGATGAAGCCCATCCGGTCGGTCAGATCGAGCAGCTCGGGGGCCGGCGGGTTGTGAGAGGTGCGGATCGCGTTGGCACCCATCGCCCGCATGAGCTGGAGTTGTCGCTCGATCGCGCGGGTGTTCACGGCGGCGCCGAGGGCGCCCAGATCGTGGTGCAGGCACACGCCGCGAATCTTTACGGGCTTGCCGTTGAGATAGAAACCGGAATCGGCTCGGAACACGAACGAGCGAACCCCAAACGGCGTGACGTAGTTGTCGCATGGCGACGCGCCGCACATCACCCGAGACACGGCGGTATACAGATACGGCCGCTCGAGCGACCACAGCGCCGGGCGCGGCAGCATCAGCGCCTGCGTGACCTCGGTGATGGAATCGCTCGGCACCTCGGCATCAGTCGAGTTCGCGGCGACCTGCTTGCCAGCCGAGTCGTAGACGATTGTTCGAACCGTGATCGGGGCCGCTCCACGGCGCTCGTTGCGAATCGTGGTCCGCATCGCGACCTGCGCGGACTCCGCACTCACCGCCGGGGTCGTGACATATGTGCCCCATTGATCGACATGCACAGGATTGGTCGTGACGAGCCGCACATGCCGGTAGATCCCCGACCCCGAGTACCAGCGCGAATTCGGCTGCTGCGAGTTGTCCACGCGCACCGCAATAACGTTGCGCTGGCTGCCGAAGTGGACATGCGGCGTCAGCTCGTAGCGGAATGAGCTGTAGCCGTACGGTCGCTTTCCCAATTCCTGGCCGTTGATCCAGACTTCGCTGTTGCGATACACGCCGTCGAATTCGACGAACACGGTCTTCGCGGTGTCGCCGGCGGGAAGAGTAAACGTCTTGCGATACCAGCCGATGCCGCCGGGCAGCGCGCCGCCGGCCACGCCGGCCGGGTTCTGCTCGCTGAATGTCCCCTCGATGCTCCAGTCGTGCGGCAGATCCAGCTTTCGCCAACCCGCGTCAGCAAACGCCGGCTGCTGCGCTGCCCCCCCCGGGATATCGCCCAGGTGAAAGCGCCAGCCAGAATCGAAGTTCGCTGTTTGACGCTGGGCGAGCACGATGAACAAGAGCGTGAGCATAGCTTCTTAGCCCTCAGCCCCGGAAATAGAGGTAGGCACCAAGAATCAGCACCAGCACGATCGCGGATGCCACGACCTCACGAGCGCCCCAGCTCGCACGCGACGCAACCTGCTCCTCCGGCGTGACCGTCGCATACGTCAACCCCGTCAGCTGCTCGACACTCGGCGGCTCGGTCAGGTGACTGACGACAAACATCACCACGACCGAGACGATGAAGATGAACACGCTGTAGTACTGGAAGTAGATGTTGTTGACGAACCACAGGAATGAACCGACCGGATATCCGCCTGCGAGCCCCGCGAGGTGCAAGCTCACCGGCGTATCGACGAGCAGCCGGAAGACGCCGAGCGCGAATCCGACGAGCAGCGCGGCGAGACACCCCTTCGCGTTCAGCCGCCGATTGAAGATGCCGAACACGAACACGGTGAAGATCGGCGGCGCGAGATATCCCTGGACGCCCTGGAGATAATCGTAGAGGCCGCGCGCGCCCTGAATCACCGGAATCCACACGAAGCTGATCACCACCATCGCCGCGGTCGCGAGCCGGCCGATCCACACGAGCTGATGCTGCGAGGCGTTCGGCTTGAACTTGGTGTAGAGGTCCATCGTAAAGAGCGTCGAAGAGGCGTTGAACGCGCCGGCCATCGAGCTCATGAGCGCGGTGAGTAGTCCCGCAACCACGATGCCGCGCAGGCCCTCGGGCAACAGATCTTTCACCATCAACGGGAAGGCGGCTTGCGCCGCCTGGGGAATGACGTTGCCCTGCGCATCCACCATCGCGCCTAGCCCGGGCACCTTCCCGGTTTTGGCCAGCGCGAGCGCGATCAGTCCCGGAATGATGA
>DASZNX010000269.1:0-3984 GCA_035551075.1 Gemmatimonadales bacterium
CTTCACCTGTTGTCATCCAGCCCTGAATCCCGACGCGCAAGTCGCCATGACGCTGCGCGAAATCTGTGGTCTCACGACCGAAGAGGTTGCGGCGGCGTTCCTCACCAATCCGCCCACACTGGCGCAGCGCATCGTGCGCGCCAAAGCCAAGATCCGCGACGCGAAGATCCCGTACGCGGTGCCGGAGCGGCCCGATCTTCCCGAGCGGCTGGCCAGCGTGTTGCACGTCATCTATCTCGTCTTCAATCAGGGTTACTTCACCCGCGCCGATCTCGCGCTCGAGGCGATCCGGCTCGGCCGGCTGCTGGTCGAGCTGCTGCCCGAACCGGAGGCGACGGGGCTGCTCGCGTTGATGCTGCTGCACGATGCGCGCCGGCGGTCGCGCACCACGGACACGGGCGAGCTGATTCCGCTCGAAGAGCAGGATCGCTCGCTCTGGAATCGCGAGCAAATCCGGGAAGGTGTCGCGCTGATCGAGCGCGCCTTCGCATCGCGGCAGATCGGCCCGTATCAACTGCAGGCCGCGATTGCGGCGGTGCACGCGGAGGCGCGCTCGTCCGGCGAAACCGACTGGAGCGAAATCGTCGGTCTGTACGACGTGCTCTTGAGAATCGATCCCTCACCCGTGATCGAGCTCAATCGTGCCGCCGCGATCGCGATGCGCGACGGGCCGGAGCACGGCATCGCGCTCATCGATGCGGTTCTCGTCCGGGGCGATCTGCGGGAATACCATCTCGCCCATGCAGCCAAAGCGGACCTCTACCGGCGTTTGGGTCGGAACGCCGAAGCGAAAGCCGCATACGAGCAGGCGCTGCGCCTCGCGACGGAAGAACCGGAGCGCAAGCTCATGCGTCGTCGTCTCGCGGCCTTATAAATACGCCGATCACTTCGCGATGCCGTTCCCGTACGCGCCGCTCGATCTCCCGGATCTCGGCGGCGGCATCCACGACGGGAAGCTGATCGGGAAACCGAAGCTGCAGCGCAACGACCACTTCCTGCGGTGCGAGCTGTACGGCGAACACCACGTTCACATCGTTCACGGAGCTCACTTCACGCGCGATGCGTTCGATCGATTTTGTCAGCTCCGCATCCGCCTGTTCACCGATGAGCAGGCTCTTGGTTTCGCGCGCCAGTCCGTAGGCGATGGTGGCCAGGATCAGGCCGATCAGAATCGACGCGACACCGTCGAGCACCGCGATGTGGAAATGCGTGACACCGAACGTTGCCAGCGCGGCGATGGAGATCCCCACCAGAGCGGCGGAATCTTCGAAGAAGACGACGAACGAGGGCGGGTCCTTGGTTTTCTCGAATGCCTCGAGCAGGTCCTTCGAGCCTTTGAGTTTGTTCACTTCCCGTAACGCGATCAGCCAGGATGTCCCTTCGAAGACAAAAGCGAGCGCGAGCACGATGTAGCTCACCAGCGGATTCGCGATCGGCACGGGGTGCTGGATGTGAAGGATCCCCTCGTAAATCGAGATCCCCGCGCCGAGCGCGAACACCATCAGCGCGACGACAAAGCTCCAGAAGTAGAGCTCGCGGCCGTGGCCAAGCGGGTGCTTCGGATGCGGCGGTTGTCTGGAACGGCGTTGCCCGTAGAGCAGGAGGATCTGATCGCCGCTGTCGACCAGCGAGTGGATGGCCTCGGACAGCATGGCGGAGCTACCGGTGATGATTGCGGCGACGACCTTCGTGGCGGCAACCAGCAGGTTGCCGGCAAGGGCGGCATGGATGACGCGCTTGGAAGCCACGCGTGAAAGCTAAAGCGCGGCTATGGGTACCAGTTCTTGTCCCAGGCGTGCGGCTTGAGCTTGGCGAGCATGCCCGCCGGCAGCGCGCCCTTCGCTGATGCTTGCGTGTTCTGGCGGACGTGCGCGGGCCTGCGCATGCCTGGAATGACGGTCGAGACCTCGGATGAAGACAGGACGAACCGCAACGCCAGCTCCGGCAGGGACTGGACCTGTTCGTCCAGCACGCTCGACAACGCTTGCGCCCGTTTTTCAGCCTCGGCCTTGCGATCGCCGGCGAAATATCCGTCACGCCAGTCGCCGGCGGGGAAGACGGTGTTCGCCTTGATTTGTCCGGTGAGCGCCCCCTCGTCAAACGGTACGCGCACTATGATGCCGAGCGGCTTTTTCCTGGCGAGCGCGAACAGCGCCTTCTCGGGTGACCGGTCGTAGATGTTGTAGATCACTTGCGCCGTTTCGAAGATTGGATCGGTCAGCACCTTCAGCGCGGTCTCGGGTGCATGATCGTTGATCGAGATGCCCCAATGGAGCACCTTCCCTTCCTTCTTTAGTCGCGCGATCTGGTCGAGCGACGTCTGCCATTCAGGATCCGAGAGCCAGACGTCGTTCCAGACGTGAAGCTGCTGCAGGTGCAACGCCTCCATGCGCAGATTTTTCAACGACTGCTCGGTAGACGACGCGATATGCTTCGCGGGGAAAACCGCATTCAACTTGTAGCTCGCCTTCGCCGGCCACTCCTGGTTCTTCGGCGGCACCTTGGTGGCGACGACAACGCGGTTCGCCCGAATGTCGTCCTTGAGGACTTCGCCGATCACCCGCTCGCTATGACCGCTGCCGTACGCAAGTGCGGTGTCGAAGAAGGTGATGCCCTGATCGACCGCTTCGCGCAGCGCTTTGCGCCCTTCGGCCTCGTCGACACCGCGCCACATCACCCCGCCGAGTCCCCAGGCGCCGAAGCCGATTTCGCTAACGCGGTAGCCGGTGTTGCCGAGTGGACGAGTCTTCATGACCTAATGATGAGCAGGACCGACACCCCTCGCAACGACATGGCAGCCATATCTCGAGTCGTCATCGCGATCTCAGCGTAATGCGCACAGTGGCCGGCGCGAGGCCGCTTCCCTCTGCCCTGAGCGTGGCAACTCCCGGCGTTTTGCCCGCGCGCACGATGACAAGGGCCTTGCCGTTGAACAGTTGCACCTGCTTCGCCTGAAAGGAGGTGTGGCTGATCTCATCACCGTTGTCCACGCCGACGATCCGCGCACCACCGGTCAGGCGAAACCGGACGAGTGGCTCCGCCGTGGGTACCGCGCGCCCCTGCGCATCACGCACCGTGACGGTAACGAACGAGAGATCCTCCCCATTCGCGCGGATGCGCGCGCGATCAGGCGCGAGCGCAATGCGCGTGGGCTTGCCGGTGGTCCTGACCACCGCGCTTGTGATCTCGAGCCCGGCGGTGCGCGCCACGGCGCGCAGCGTCCCAGGCTTATACGCGACGCGCCACATCAGATGACTCACCGGCTCGGTCTTACGCCGCACGCCGAGAAACGTGCCGTTCAAGTACAGCTCCACTTGTTCGGCGTTCGTATAGGCCCACACATCGATCGTATCCCCACGTGCCCAGTTCCAATGCGGGAGGAGATGGACCATGGGCTTCTCGGTCCACACGCTCTGGTAGAGATAAAACGGATCCTTGGGAAATCCCGCGAGATCGACGACGCCGAAATAGGAGCTCCGCGCCGGCCACTCGTATGGTGTCGGCTCACCGAGATAGTCGATTCCCTGCCAGATGAACATCCCGGAGAGGAATGGATAACGCTCGAACAGCCGCAGCGACTCTTCGTGCAGCGAGCCCCAGAATGCGTGGCTGTTGTCGTATGAGGACAAGCGGCCGTTCGCGGGCGGACGCGGCCCTTTGTCCTTCTCGTAAGGCCAATAGTAGACCGCCACACTATCGGATGGCTGCGGATAGACACCGCGCGAGTTCAGATCCGACATCGCTTCGGTAATGATGAACTTCGCGCCCGGATACTGGGTCGGGAAATCCTTCCACACTTCGTGATGGTAGTTGTGACCGAGGATGTCGAGGGCGCCCGCGTGAAATACGGGATTCTGCGTGCTGCCATTGTTGGCTGCCTGCGTGACCGGACGGGTCGAATCGAGGGCGTGCACGATGCCGGCGAGCTCGCGGGCGATCGGCGCAGCGGTGGCGTCGGAGTCGGTCCACTGCTCCATCACCTCA
>DASZNX010000270.1:0-9354 GCA_035551075.1 Gemmatimonadales bacterium
AACACCATATAGAAGAAGAAACCAATGACTGCCAGCGTGAGAACCGTCATCGCGATACCGGCCAGACCGCCAATGATCCCGAGGACCAACTTGAGCGCGAGCCAGGCGACAACGGCGAGCAGCGCGAATCCGAGAATGCTCCGGAACATGATACCCTCCGTGGTGTCCGGTGCGTTTGCAGCGTACGCCTAAATGTCGCACAAAGTTTCGTCATGTGAAGTGTTGGTCGCCGGGGGTGGAATCATCGGCTCGGCCTGCGCCCGCGCCGCGGCGCTCCGCGGGCTCCGCGTTATCATCTGCGAGCCCGGTCCGGAGCCGACTGCCGCGTCCGCGGCATCGGCCGGCATCCTGGCGCCGCAAATCGAAGGCACCGACGAGAGCCTGCGAGCCCTTGGACTCCGCGCTCGGGAGCTCTACGACACGCTGGCCGCCGCGCTGGCTGAAACGACCGACATCGATATCGGCCTCTGGCGCGACGGAGTGGCCTCACTGGCATTCACGGAGGCAGAGGCCGAGCGGCTGCGCGATGCCGTAGCGCACCAGCGACAGGCGGGGCTGCGGTGCGACTGGCTCGAAGCCGCCGATGTGGCCGAGCACTTTCCCGCGGCCGCACCGTGTCTCGGCGCTCTGTTTGCACCCGAGGACGGTGCCGTAGACGCGCCCGCACTGACCCGCGCGCTGCGGGCGGACGCCAAACGCCTGGGCGCGCGGACCATGGCAACGCGCGTCAACCGCATCAACACGATCCTCGGTCGTGCAACCGGCGTGGAAATTCCCGCGGGCAAGATCAAGGCGGAGCACGTGATCATCGCGGCGGGCGCGTGGTCGCCGCGGATCGAACACCTGCCTCGTGTGTTGCCGGTGGAACCGGTGCGGGGCCAAATGGCGGCGGCGCCCTGGCCCGATGAAATGCCTCGCACCGTGCTGTATTACGACCACGCCTATGTGCTCGCCCGTCGGGGCGAGGCCTTGTTCGGCAGCACGATGGAACACGTGGGATTTGATGGCGGCGTCACGAAAGAGGGTATCGCCGAGATCGTGGGTGCCGCCAAGCGTCTGCTGCCCACCCTGCCGGACACGCCCACCCGAACCTGGTCAGGCCTGCGGCCACTAACACCCGACGGCCGCCCGATCGTGGGTCCAGATCCGGATGTGCGCGGGTTGTGGTACGCGACGGGCCACGGTCGCAACGGCGTGCTGCTCGCGGGACTCACGGGGCAAATCATCGCCGACCTCATTACAACCGGAACAACCGACGTGGACATTGCTTCGCTGGATGTGACTCGTTTTACTTAGTTAGCCTCCGTGTTTAAACAGTGCGCGTTTTGTAACACCGCCTTTGACGGTGATGGTGGTCCTTCGGGTCTCGGCGTCGGGCGCCGCATCGCATTCGACGAATGGAAGGGACGACTCTGGGTCGTCTGCCCGCGCTGCAGCCGCTGGAATCTCACACCCTTCGATGATCGGCTCGAGCGGATCGAGGCAGTGGCCCGCGCGGCGAATGCGGGGCGCGTCGCCGCCTCCACCGATCAGGTCGCGCTGATTCGCTGGGGACGCTACGACTTCGTGCGGGTGGGCAAGCCGCCGCGCATCGAGCTGGCGACGTGGCGCTACGGCGAGCGCCTGCGCAACCGGCAACGTGAACGATTGAAGGTCGTGGTGCCGCTCACCGTTGCGGCGATCGGACTCGGCATCGCCGCCAACGTGGCGGCGGGCGGCGGGTTCGGCGTGATCGTCTGGAACATCCACCGTGCGGTCGACTGGGTGTACCTGCGCATCGTGGGCAGCCGCAAGGTCTCGCTCATCGAGTCTCCCATTTGCGCGCGCTGCGGCAGCATCATGCAGCTGCGCGCCCGGCACGTGCAGCATGCCCGGATCGTCCCGGACACGCACGCGGACATGGCCGTCGTGCTGAGCTGCCCGCGCTGCCACAGCGAGGGCGCGCAGCTCACCGGCATCGAGGCCGTGCAGGTCCTGAGACAAGGGCTCACTTATCTCAACCTCGTTCGCGGCGGCCGGCGGCGCGCCGAGGACGCCGCGCGCGAGGTCGATAGGGCCGGCGGCCCGGATCGCTTGCTCCGCGACATCGCGCGCCGCGAGCTCCCACTGCGCGCGCTGCGTCCCGAGCGAGGCCTCGCATTCGAAATGGCTGTCGATGAGCGGGCCGAGGTCGAGGAGCTCGAGCGCCAATGGCGCGAGGCCGAAGAGATCGCCGACATTGCCGACGGCACACTTGGCACATCGACGCAGGTCGAGGAAGAGCTAAGAAGACTGAAAAATAGGTCAGGAGATCAACCGTCTGGTTGAATTTTGGCCTACCCCGCCCTCTAAGCTCTCGCTATCTTCGACTCCCATGGCAGCGCCTCTCATCCAGATCCTGCCCTTACCGCCCCCCAAGCCGGTAGAGCCAGCCCGCAAGCCCTCCTGGCTGAAGGTGAAGGCACCCGGGGGCCCGAACTACGTCGCCCTGAAGCAGATGATGCGCGATCTCAAGCTCCACACGGTCTGCGAAGAGGCGCATTGCCCGAATATCGGCGAGTGCTGGGAGCATCGCGCCGCGACCTTCATGATCCTGGGCGACGTATGCACGCGCAATTGCGCGTATTGCGCGGTCGCGCACGGCACGCCCGCGCCGCTCGACGTGGCGGAGCCTGAGCGCCTCGCGGATGCCGTAGCGCAGATGGGACTCCAGCACGTCGTAATCACGAGTGTGGATCGCGACGATCTGCCGAACGGGGGGGCCGAGATCTTCGCCGCGTGCATTGCGTCAATCCGCGCCAGGATGCCGGGCACGTCGATCGAGGTGCTGATCCCCGATTTCAAAGGCAATCCTGACGCGCTGCGTATCGTGGTCGACGCCCAGCCCGACATTCTCAATCACAATCTCGAGACCATCGCCCGGTTATACCGCATCGCGCGGCCCGGTGGTCGCTACGCGCGCGCGTTGGAGCTGCTGCGACGCGCGAAGGACATCAATCCTGAGCTGCTCACGAAGTCAGGTCTGATTTGTGGACTGGGAGAGGAGTGGGACGAGCTGCTCGCGTCGATCCGCGATTTGCGGGCGCAAGGAGTCGACATCATCACACTGGGACAATACCTGCGACCCTCGGATGAGCATCTGCCGATCGCTCGGTGGTACACGCCCGACGAATTTGCCGAGCTGAAGCGGTATGGGATGTCGCTGGGCTTTCGGCACGTGGAATCGGGCCCGCTGGTACGTTCGAGTTACCACGCGTGGGAGCAGATCGAGGCCGCTACGACATGACCGCAACCGCCAGATCTCCGAAAGACACGGCGCAAGCCGAACTCCACCTCAAAATGTTGCGGCAGATGTTGCTCGTGCGACGGTTCGAGGAAAAAGCCGCGGAAGCCTACGCGCTCGGGAAAATCGGCGGGTTCTGCCACCTCTATATCGGCCAGGAAGCGGTCGCGGTCGGCGCGCTGTCCGCATTGCGCGAAGACGATTACGTGATCTGTTCCTATCGGGAGCACGGCCAGGCGATCCTGAAAGGCATTACGCCGGGCGCCGTGATGGCGGAGCTGTTCGGCAAAGCGACGGGCTGTTCGAAGGGCAAGGGCGGCTCGATGCACCTCTTCGATGTAAACCGCGGCTTCATGGGTGGCCATGGGATCGTCGGGGGCCACGTCCCTCTCGCCGCGGGCCTCGCCTTCGCAAGCAAGTACCAGGGCCAGGACAAGGTCTGCGTCTGCTTCTTCGGCGAGGCAGCGGTCAACATCGGCGCGTTTCACGAAACCCTGAACATGGCGTCGGTGTGGAAGCTGCCGGTGATCTTCCTCTGCGAGAACAATCGCTACGGCATGGGCACCGCATTCGAGCGCGTCGCCGCGGTGACCGACATCGTCGAGCACGCATGCAGCTACGACATGGCGGCCGAGCTCGTGGATGGCATGAACGCCCTCACCGTGTACGAGGCCACGCGCCGCGCGGTGGAGCGCGCGCGCAAGCAGAGCCACCCCACCCTGCTGGAAGTCCGCACCTACCGGTACATGGGCCACTCGATGTCGGATCCGCTGCACGGCGTCTACCGCACCAAGGACGAGGTCGAGGAACAGAAAGCCCGGGATCCGATCACGCATCTCGCGGCCAAGCTCAAAGAAGAAGGAGTGATCGACCAGGCCGCACTGGACGCCATGGACGCCGAAGTCCATACGGAAGTCGAAGAAGCCGTGAAGTTCGCGGACGAGAGCCCGGACCCCGAGCCGGACGAGCTCTACACCGACGTCCTGGCGGAATGACGATGGCCACCCTCACCTACCGGGACGCTTTGAATCAGGCGCTGCGCGAGGAAATGCAGCGTGACTCCAAAGTCTTTTTGATGGGCGAAGAGGTTGGTGTCTACCAGGGCGCCTACAAGGTGAGTCGCGGATTGCTGGAGGAGTTTGGGCCACAGCGCGTCGTGGACACGCCGATCGCCGAGCTGGGGTTTGCGGGCATCGGCATAGGTGCCGCGATGGGTGGATTGCGTCCGGTGATCGAGTTCATGACGTGGAACTTTGCGGTGCTCGCGCTCGATCAGATCGTCAATTCCGCCGCCAAGATGCTGTACATGTCGGGTGGCCAGATTCCCATGCCCATCGTGTTCCGGGGACCAAACGGCGCGGCGCTCCAGCTGGCGTCGCAGCATTCGCAGGCGTGGGAGGGCTGGCTCTCGCACATCCCGGGCCTCAAGGTCGTCGCCCCCGCGACGCCCGCCGACGCGAAGGGCCTGCTCAAGTCCGCGATCCGCGACAACAATCCCGTGATCGTGTTGGAAGGCGAGATGCTGTACAACATCAAGGGCGACGTCCCCGATGGCGAGCATCTCGTACCGATCGGGAAGGCGGAGGTCAAGCGCGAGGGCAGCGACGTGACGCTCGTCTGTCACTCCAAGACATTGACCGTTGCGCTGAAAGCCGCCGAGCAGCTGGCCGAGCAAGACGTGTCGGCGGAGGTCCTCGATCTTCGGTCGCTCCGACCCATCGACGAGCCCGCGATTCTCGAGTCGGTCAGGAAGACAAACCGCGCCGTCGTGGTCGAAGAAGGCTGGCCGCACGTCGGCATCGGGGCGCAGGTGGTGGACATCATTCAGCGCGACGCATTCGACGATCTCGATGCACCGGTGCAGCGCGTCACGCAGGCCGACACGCCGATGCCGTATAACAAACACCTGGAACGCGCGGCGAAGGCTTCGCCCGAAAAAGTCGTCGCGGCGGCGCGGCGCGTTCTGTACTTGGACTCTTAGAATCTCAGTCTCTTAGGCCCTAGCCATGGCAACCAAAGTCCACATGGAAGCGTTATCGCCCACGATGGAAGAAGGGCGCCTCGTGAAGTGGACCAAACACGAGGGCGACGCGGTGAAGTCGGGCGAGACGCTCGCCGAGGTGGAGACCGACAAGGCCGTCATGGAGCTCGTAGCGCGAGCGGATGGTCAACTCCTCAAGGTTGTCGTGCAAGAGGGCAGTACGGTGCCGGTCGGAAACGTGGTCGCCTGGATCGGGAAGCCCGGAGAGAAAGTCGACGGGGACGGCGCGGCCGCGCCTGCAGCGCAGGGTGCGCGGTCCGCGGTGAGCGGTGCGCGGGAAGACAAACCCGCGCCCAAGCCCGCGCCTGCAGCGCAGCCACAGGCCCAGCAGCGCGCCCCCCAAGCAGCGCCTCCAGCGCCGGCGGCTCCTCAATCGCCTCCCATTGCGCCTGCCGATGCGACCCGCGTGAAGGCTTCACCCCTCGCGAGACGCATCGCCAAAGACGCTGGGGTGGATCTCAAGCTGGTTCAGGGATCCGGTCCGGGCGGCCGCGTGATCAAGCGCGACGTCGAGAGCGCGCCGGCAGGTATAGCGGTGACAGCGTCAGCGGCAGTCCCACGCACTACGCCCCACGCACCACGCACCGGCGTGCCATACGAAGACGTCCCGCTGACCCAAATCCGGAAGACGATCGCCAAGCGGCTGTCGGCCTCCATCGGTCCCGTCCCGCACTTCTTCCTGACGACCGAAATCGACATGGAGCGCGCGGCCGAGGCGCGGGAGGCATTGAACAAACAGTTGGGCGAAGACGGCGGGAAGATTTCCTTCAACGACATCATCATCAAAGCGGTCGCGCTCGCGCTGGTGCAGCACCGCGCCTGCAACGCCTGGTTCCAGGACGACCACATCCGCTACTGGAACGAGGTGCACATCGGGATGGCGGTGGCGATCGAAGACGGCCTGATCACGCCGGTGATTCGCAATGCGGACGTGAAATCACTGCGCGAGATCGGCGCCGAGTCGCGCGAGCTCGCGGGCCGGGCCCGGACCCGTCGCCTCAAGCCCGAGGAATACACGGGCTCGACATTCAGTGTCTCGAATCTCGGGATGTTCGACATCGATCAATTCACCGCCGTGATCAATCCGCCCGAGTCGGGGATCGTTGCGATCGGCAGCATCGTTCCCAAAGCCGTCCCGGACGGCGACCAGGTCAGCGTGCGGCGACGCATGCGGCTGACGATGAGCTGCGACCACCGGGTGATCGACGGCGCCACGGGTGCGGCGTTCTTGAAGACACTCAAGCAGATGCTGGAGAATCCGCTGGCGATGCTGCTCTAAATGCGGAATGTGGAATGCGGAATGCGGAATTGATGTGAAACCGACGCCTGCTATGACATTCCGCATTCCGCATTCCGAGTTCCGCATTTCTGAAAGGGCTAACTGTGGCCAATCAGTTTGACGTGATTGTCTTGGGGGGAGGCCCCGGGGGCTACGTCTGCGCGATTCGGTCCGCGCAGCTCGGCCTCAGCACGGCCGTGATCGAGCGGGAGAAGCTGGGCGGCGTCTGTGTGAACATCGGCTGCATCCCCACCAAGGCGCTGCTCCACTCCGCCTACATCGCCAATCTCCTGAAAGAGACGAAAGACTTCGGCATCGAAGCCGGGAGCGTGAAGACCGATTACGGCGCCGCGATGAAGCGCTCGCGGCGGGTCGCCGATCAGAATTCCAAAGGCGTCGAGTTCCTGATGAAGAAGCACAAGATCACGGTCGTCAAAGGCACCGGCGTCCTGCAACCGGGCAAGAAGGTGAAGGTCGGCAATGACGTGTATGAGGCAAAAAAGGTGGTTGTGATCGCGACCGGCTCGCGGGTGAAAGGGATTCCGCAGATCGGACTGGAGATCAACAAGACCACCGTGATCTCGTCCGACGAGGCGCTGTTGATGGAGCGCATTCCCGAGTCGCTCGCGATCATCGGCGCCGGCGCCGTGGGGATGGAATTTGCCGACATTTTTGCCGCGTTCGGCGTGAAGATCACGCTCATTGAGGCATTGCCGCGCATCCTGCCGATCGAGGACGCCGAATCCTCGGACGTGCTCACCAAGAGCTATCGGAAGCGCGGCATCGAGGTCATCGCGGGCGCCAAGGTCACGAAGGCCAGCGTGACGAAGGACAAGGTGACGCTCGACGTCGAGGCGGGCGGCGAGAAGAAGCAGGTGGTCGCCGCGGCGGTGCTGATGGCCGCCGGGCGCGCCGTCAACACGGAGAACATCGGCCTCAAAGAGTGCGGCATCCAGCTGACCGACCGCGGATTCATCAAGGTCGACAAGAATCTGCAGACCACCACGCCTGGCTACTATGCGATCGGTGACGTGGCAGGTCCGCCGATGCTGGCGCACAAGGGATTCCGGGAAGGCGTGGTCGTCGCCGAGCTGACCGCGGGACAGAAGCCGCATCCGATCAAGTACGACAATGTGCCGAGCGTGACGTACTGTCATCCCGAGGTCGCGAGTATCGGGCTGACCGAGGATCAGTGTAAGGAGAAGAAGCTCGACTACGTGGCCGGAAAGTTTCCGTTCTCCGCGAGCGGCCGCGCGCGCGGTACCGGTGAGACGGAAGGGTTCGTCAAGATCCTCCGCGATAAGAAGTACGGCGAGATCCTCGGCGCGCACATCGTCGGCGCGCATGCATCCGAGCTGATCCACGAGCTCGCCGTGGCGCGCGAGAACGAATACACGGTCGAAGAAGTCGAGCTCGCGATCCACGCGCACCCCACGATGTCCGAAGCCGTCGCGGAAGCCGCGCTCGATTCGCTCGGGCGCGCGTTGCACATTTGATGGAAGAGACCACGAAGGATCCGCTCGCGCTCGGACTCGGCTCCCTCGGCGCCGGCGTGGGCTTCGGCAGCGCGTTCATGACGACTTCCCAGATCGTGCTGCGCATTCTCCAGGACCAGTTCGAGCGCGTCGGATACTACGTGCTGACCGCGGGATTCCTCGCGGCCGTCGGGATCGGCGGCGCCTACGGCTGGTACCGCAGCTTTCGGCTCGACAACATCTGGCAGCGCGGCGTGATCGCCATGCTCGCCGCCGTCGGCGCGATCCTCATCGGATTTCTCGCGGCGCCCATCGACCGGTTCTTTGGCGTCGTGGGCATGGTGGTGTGGCTGGCGCTCAACATCACGTTCGGGGTGGTATGCGCGCGCTGGGCGATCAAAGGCAAGGGCTTGGAGGGGATGTGAGCGAGGCTGTCGAGATTGTCGAGGCCGGGACCGTCGGCTATCGCGATGCCCTCGAGTGGCAACGGCAGCTCGCCGAGGATCGCATCGTGGGGCGGCTCGACCACGACGTACTGCTCCTCCTCGAGCACCCTCCCGTCGTCACGCTGGGTCGGAGCTCGCACGCCGCGAACCTGCTGCGTCCATCCGGCATCGACGTCTTCGAAGTCGAGCGCGGCGGCGACGTGACGTTCCACGGACCGGGGCAGCTCGTCGGCTATCCGATCATGGATCTGCGCGCGTACAAGCAGGACCTGCACTGGTACCTCCGCACGCTCGAACAGGCCCTGATCGACGCCCTCGGCATACTCAACATTCCGGCCGAACGGAATCCCGGACTCACCGGCGTGTGGACGCGGGGCAAGAAGATCGCGAGCATCGGCATTCATGTGAAGCAATGGGTGACGTGGCATGGCTTTGCCCTCAATGTCTCGACCGATCTCGCGGATTTCGATCGGATCGTGCCGTGCGGCATTCAGGGGGTCGTGATGACGTCGGTGGAGAAGGAAAGGGGACAGGGGAAACGGGAAACGTTGTGGCAGGAGAGTGTCGCTGCGGTGGTCAGGGGCTTTGAGACGGCGTTTGGAGTTTTTCCGTGCCCTGAAGAGGCGGCTCGGCAAAGCCGGCGGTCCCTTCGCTACGCTCAGGGCAGGCGCTCAAGGACGGGTGACGTGGCGAGCCGGGGCTTCAACCCAAATAAAACGAATTGATCTCACCCAATCCTTCCCGCGTTCCTCCCGGCCAGATCGTCACGACCAAATGGCCGGTGCTGCATTACGGCGACGTTCCTACCGTCGATACAGCGCAGTGGACATTCATGGTCTCGGGTTTGGTCG
>DASZNX010000271.1:0-7280 GCA_035551075.1 Gemmatimonadales bacterium
GAGTGGGGGTCAGCCGTTCCCCGCCCGCGCCGGATACGGTACGGGTCGCCCTGCGCCCGCGGAGAGGCCCGGGAGATCGGGACCTGCTCGAGCGCGAGGAGTTCGAGCGATCGACTGCCACCGACGCCTATGGCCTGGTGCAACAGTTTCGGCCCAACTGGCTCCATGGCCGCGGGCCAGTCAGTGTGATCGATCCCAGTGCCGGCGAGCTCAAAGTCTACGTCGACGGCTTCCTGTTTGGCGACGTCAGCGGGCTCCACAACGTTCCGGTTCTCGAAGTGCAACGTCTGCGCCATCTCAGCGGCCCCGATGCGACCATGCGCTATGGCGCGGGGCACGCCGGAGGCGTAATCGAGGTGTGGACCCGCCGTAGCTGATTTCGGTAGCATCCCATATGACGGAGGCGCGGTTACTGGAGGAGATTCTCCCGCCGGCGGCGTTCGCAGTCGCGGGCGCCATCCTCGGGCTCATCCTGCAATACCTGATGTTCCCCGGTGGCCGGCGCGCGCGTCCGTGGCTCGGCGACCTGCTGTACGCGGTGCTGCGCGGCCCGACCGTGCTCTGGTGCGCCGCGGCCGGTCTCTTCCTCGCCCTCGAAGTGCTCGACTTCTCCGGCCGCGTCGTCCTCGGCATTCGCCACACGCTGTTCGTGCTCGTCGTTCTATCGATCAGCTGGTCGGTCGCGCGCCTCGTGGGCGCGATCGTCGCGCACCTGGCGCGTCCCCTCCGCGGCACGCTGGCGTCCGCCACGCTGCTCGTGAACGTCACGCGCATGATCGTGCTGGCGATCGGCATCCTCGTCATCCTCCAGACGTTCGGAGTGTCCATCACGCCGGCGCTGACGGCCCTCGGCATCGGCGGGTTGGCGGTCGGACTCGCCCTGCAGGACACGCTCGCGAACTTTTTCGCGGGGATTCACATCCTGTCGTCGCGCCAGGTGCGGCCGGGCGATTACGTGCAGCTCGCGAGCGGCGAGGAGGGATACATCCAGGACGTCACGTGGCGCTACACCACCATTCGCCAGCTCTCCAATAATCTGACGATCGTTCCCAACGCCAAGCTCGCGTCGACGACACTGACCAACTATTACCTGCCGGCAATGGAGACGGCCGTCCTCGTGCCCGTGACGGTCGCCAACGACAGCGATCTCGCGCGCGTGGAAAGCGTCGCGATCGAGGTCGCCCGGACCGTGATGGAGCAGGTCGCCGGCGGAATCGCCGGCTTCGAGCCGTTTCTCCGCTTCAACGGTTTCAGCAAACCGGGCGTCGCGTTCACCGTCGTGATGCGCGGTCGAGAGATCGTCGATCAACATCTATTGCAACACGAGTTCATCAAGCGATTGCAGCAGCGTTTCCGTACGGAAGGCATTCAGCTGCTTTAGAACGACCAGTGATCATGTTCATTGATCATTGCACTAATCCCTTATCGACACTCTCGCGGATCCTCGGGGTACCTCGCTTGTCTCTGATTTCGGAGGAATCATGGCAGACAAGTTGAAGGGCCGGCGTGTTGCGATTCTCGCGACCGAAGGCTTTGAGGGTGTTGAGCTGCGCGAGCCGCGCAAGGCGCTCGTGGCGGAAGGAGCGGAAACGGTCGTGATCGCGCCGAAACGTGGGCAGATCAAAGCGTGGGAGCACGAACGGTGGGGAGAGGCGCTGCAGGTCGACGAGACGCTCGACAGCGCCAAACCCGAAGACTTCGACGCGTTACTACTTCCCGGCGGCGTGATCAACGCCGACAAGATCCGCACCGAGCCCAAGGCGGTTGAATTCGTGCGGTCCTTTGTCGACGAAGGCAAACCGATCGCGGTGATCTGCCACGCTCCGTGGATCCTGATCGAGGCCGGCGCCGCGCGCGGCCGGACCCTCACGTCGTGGCCATCGCTCAAGACCGATTTGAGCAACGCCGGCGCCAATTGGGTGGACAAGGAAGTCGTCGTGGACAACGGGCTCGTCACGAGCCGCAAGCCGGACGACATTCCCGCCTTCAATAAGAAGATGATCGAGGAATTTGCCGAAGGCGTGCACGCGCACGTAGGCGCGGGTGCTGGTCTCGGCAGCCGATCTGGTCGGCTGACGTAAGGCTTCAAAAAACGGCCAGCGCAACGCTGGCCGTTTTTATTCTCCCTTCGTGACGACGAAACTGCCGGGCTTCGCGCTGTCGGGGCGCACCGTCCAACCCGGACTGAGGGTCAGCGTCCATCCATCGCCGGTGATGCGATCCGTCTTGTCCGGCGGTTCGCGCAGGCCGACGCGAATCGTCGAGAAGTCGTTTGCCACGAGGACGCCGTTCTTTTCCACTTCGAGCTTTCCCCACGGCGCCGAAAATGTGCCCCACGGATAAATGGTCGTCCGTAAGTCGAACGCGATCATCGTCGTCGGATCGTAGCCCCAGCTGAGCGAATCCTTGGATTGCCTGAGCAGGAGTGACGGCCCATCGGCCAGACGCGCGCGATACTCATGCAGCAGCGGCGCGCGCGTCGAGTCGCGTGCCGCTTCCTCGCGCTCGATGTCGTGCCAGCCATACTGCGGCGCAGCCCGCCGCGCCGCAGCCGCAAGATTTTTTGGGGGTTGGTACTTCAGTGCGCGAGCGAGCAGCGCCGAGAGATCACGAGTGGTGCGGACATCATCGCGCCAGCTGCGGTCGAGGGTGTCGAGCAGCACGCCGAGCGCCGGCCCGGTTCCATACGCGAAGGCGCGCACAAATGATGGCGTGTTCTTCTCGTAGTCGAGAACGTACCGCGCCACGCGGTTCCGTCCCTCACCGGTCAGCTCCAGGGCGAGATGCTGGCCCGTGTACTCCGGCAGCCCTTCCTGGATCTCGAGTGCCGTTTCGAGGCTGTCCGAGCCGGGATAGAGCGAGCGCCGCATGGCCCGGAAGAGCAGCGCGTCCTTCGCGTGGCTGGCCAGGGTTTTTGAGTCGGACGCCTGGAGCGCGGCTGCGAGCGCGCGATACTCGAGGCGCAGCCACTCCCTCCCCTCACGGAAATCCAAATGATTGTTGAGCTCGTCCACCGCGCGGAGGCCGAGCGCCCCCTGCTCGCGATGAAAAACTTCGTGCATCAGGAGGCTGATCCGTTGATAAAGATCGGCGGGCAGCGGCAACGCCACCAGCGTCCAGTCGCGATCGCCCCAGCGAAACGAGGTGTTGGCGATGAACTGCGTCGCGGGCAGGACGAGGACGAACCCATCGCTCAATCGCAGATAGTGGCGGCCGCTTACGGTATCGTTGGCAATCACCAGGCGCGTCTGCCGGTCGGCCAGCGCGATGGGGCCGCAAAGACTCTTGTGCCACAGTTTTGCCGAGTCGATCGTGCACGCGAGCTGGGCCTCGCGGAGCGCAGTGAGGGCCCGAGCCGTGTCGATCTCTTGGGCATGCAGAGTGGCGGCGAGCAGTCCAAGACCGAGGATCAACGCGCGCGGAGTCACTTCACGCGTCCTCCATAGTGTTCAGGACAGCGGCGGTCGGGTTAAGCTGACCGTCCATCGAGGAGCGCCGCAAGACCATCCTCCCACCGAGGCTCACGACCACGGGGTATAAGGCTTCGTTCCTGGTCCTCGAAGGAGATCGGTTGGTCG
Organism: Gemmatimonadales bacterium; assembly: GCA_035551075.1. Classification (GTDB taxonomy): domain Bacteria; phylum Gemmatimonadota; class Gemmatimonadetes; order Gemmatimonadales; family GWC2-71-9; genus 20CM-2-65-7. Next base: position 3,579 of record DASZNX010000271.1, read on the forward strand.
GCTCGCTTCGACGCTTTCTGCGATCGCTCGGCCCCGGGCTGATCACCGGCGTCGCCGACGACGATCCCTCCGGCATCACGACGTACTCGGTCGCCGGCGCACGGCACGGTCTGGCCCTGCTCTGGACCGCCTGGCTGAGCTGGCCCATGATCGCCGTCGTTCAGCTCATCTGCGCGCGTATCGGCATGGTTACGGGTCGTGGGCTCGCGGCCGCGCTGCGCCGCAAATTTCCCCGCCCTTTCGTCCTCGGTATCGCCGTGTTGTTGTTAGCCACGAATACGCTGAACATCGGAGCCGACCTCGCCGGCATGGGTGATGCCGCGAACATGGTCACCGGCCTGCCGGGGCTGCTGTGGGTGATCGTGTTCGGGTTCGTTATCGCCGCCGGGGTGATCGAGCTCCACTACGTCGCGTTCGTGCGTGTGCTCAAGTGGCTGACGCTCGCGCTGTTCGCGTACGTGATCGACGGCCTGCTGGTGGGTCATGACTGGGGACGCATCGTCCGGACCACGTTCTTCCCGCCGCTCTCGATGCTGCACGATCGAGCGATCTGGACGACCGTCGTCGCCATACTCGGCACGACCATCAGTCCCTATCTGTTCTTCTGGCAATCGTCACAAGAGGTCGAAGAAGAGAGGGCCCGCGGGCGCAACACCGTGCGCAAACGGGAGCACATGACCCACTTCGAGTTCTGGCTGCGCAAGCGCGATGTCGGCGTTGGATCGTTTTTTTCCAATCTCGTCATGTACTTCATCATTCTGACGACCGGCCTCGTACTGCACGAGCATGGCACGACCGCGATCGAGACGTCGCGGCAGGCAGCCGAGGCGCTGCGGCCGCTGGCCGGTTCGTTCGCCGCCGCGCTCTATGCGCTGGGCATCATCGGCACCGGCATGCTGGCGATCCCAATCATGAGCGGGTCGGCGGCGTACGTCATGGCGGAAACATTCGGCTGGCGCGAGGGAGTGAATGAGCGCTGGCGTGGCGCCCGGCCCTTCTACGCCGTGCTGACCGCATCCATCGTCGTGGGCATCGTACTCAATATCGTGGGCTTGAGTCCGATCCGGTCGATGTTGCTCGCGGCGATCGTCAATGGACTGCTCGCGCCGGTCGTGTTGGTCGCGATTCTCATCGTTGCGGCCGATCGCGACTTGATGCACAAGCAGCCGGCGTCGAGATCGGAATGGTTGGCCGTAGCCGTGACAACCCTCATCATGACGCTGGCGGCTGTTGGAATGGTTGTGTTTTGAGGGTCAGTAAGCGACGCCGGGATCGAGCGCGTATGGGATAGAGGGTGCGGCGCTGACGCTAGTGTCGAGCCTTTAGGCCAATCACGGGGGTCGGAACGGTGACGGTGGCAGTATCGACCTGCCCGTTTCCCAACTGGCCGCGCGAATTGGCGCCCCAGCAGTAGATCGTCCCATCGGGGGTTGTGCCACAGACGTGACCCCCGCCTGCGTGGCTGAGATCGATCCGGGTAAACGTCAGGTCGCCGGGAACCGGCTCCGGCGCGTGCAAGACGTACGGGGACAGATATCCCCCGCTCCCGTGCCAGCAGTAACCCTTGCCCTCCGTCGTCACGCCGCAAGCGAGTCCGCCATCGGCACTGCCATCGGCGCTGATTGTCGCGAAGCGTAACCCTCCGGGCAGCAGAATGGGGTGGTGGTCAAAGTAACTCCAGCAGTAGCCGTCACCGGCCGCCGTCAGCGCACAGTGGACCTCCAACCCGCCGGAGAGCGCGACGAACCTCGGTCCGCCGGAAAGGAGCGTCAGCGACCAAGACGTCCCGATACCAGGCCCCGCGCAGTACACGTCACCGCCTGTAGTGAGAGCGCACGCTTGGACGCCGACGGCGATGGCGCTGAGATGAATATCCCCGAGGATCGCCACGGGCTTACCGGCACTTGGCCACGGATCGCCGGTCGCGACGGAGCGTCCATAACCCCAGCACCAACCCTGGCGGTTGGCATCGATCCCGCATCCACCCTCGTTCGCGAGGCTCATGGTCTTGAGCCGAGGATCGCCAACCAGGCGCGTGGGCGTCGATCGCGCACCCACGCTGTCGGGGGTTCCCCAGCACCAAGTCTCATCGCTTACGGTCACGCCGCACGTTGCGGAGCCGCCGCCGAACAGGCTCTCGAAGGTTTTCCCGCCCAGCACGCGAAGCGGAACGGGACTGCGGAGCGGATGGCCGTCGGCCAATTGACCGGCGTAGTTAGAACCCCAACAACGACCCTCCCCACCCGTCGTGATTGCACAGGTCGCTCGGTCGCCCGTGCTAATCCAAGCAAAGCGTTCCGTGGTTTCCACGCGCACGCCTCCGCACCACGCTTCACCGTCGGAGGTCAGGTAGCAGGATCCCACGCGTGCGTCAGCCGCTAAGCTGACCATTGCGAATTTGGCTCCGCTTACGAGCCTTACCGTGTCTCCCCAGCACCACATGCTTCCGTCACCGTCAATCGCACACGTGGTATAGCCTGTAGTGATCGATCGGAAATCGTGATTGCCGCGTACACGAACGGGCACGAGCGCCTGTCTCGCACCGCTACTGTCGCCCAAGAACGCGTGGTCCCCGGAACCCCAGGTCCACGCGACGCCTGCGTCATCGATGCCAGCGTAGTGACTCCAGCCGCTTGCGATGGCGCGAAACACGTGATCGCCGGACACCGCCACCACCGTGTCGCTGTTGCTGTACTGACCATTGCCCAAATACCCGCGGCCCCAGCAATACGCCCTCCCTGCCGCCGTCAATCCGCATCTTCCGCTTCCGCTGGACAGACTCACGAAGCGCACATTGGCGGGGACCTGTGTCGGACCGTTCTGCGCCCCCGATTCCCAGCACCAGACGGTGCCATCGGACGCAAGTCCACACACGCCATCATCGTTGGCTCCGATGCCGATCGACAAAAAAGTCCGAGATCCCGAAATCGCTTTCGGCGTGCCGCCATCGCCGAACGCCGACCCCGCGCCGCCCCAACAGTAGATCACGCCGCTCACGGTCAATCCACACGCGATCTTGCGTTCCTCATGGCCGTCGTACGGCGGTCCGTCGATGACGCCGGCCAGTCCCGGATACACAGCGATCTGGGAAAAGCGGAGGTTACCGATGATAGGAAGGGGTGTCTGGCTCGAGAACAACCGCCCTTCACCGAGCTCCCCGAGCACGTTGTCGCCCCAGCACCATGCCGCGCCGCTCGGGTCCAGCGCGCAGGTCGACCCCCCACTCGCGGCGATCACGGAACGCTCAATCGGCTTCGGCGCGACCATACTGAACGCACTCGAGGTGTCGCTCGATAAGGCGCTCGCCTCCGCGATGACGCGATAACCCTGCGCGGCGTGATCGATCCAGACGTCGCTGAATTCAGCAATCCCCGCGCGCGTCGGCACTGTCAGCGTTCCGCGGAGTGTTGCGGAATCGGGATTGGCAGCCAGGCGCACGGTAATGTTGATGCTGTCGCGAGCCACGACGCTGTCGTGCGCGTCGAGTACCGCGACCCTGAACGGCGCGAGTGCGGCATCGGTGCTGCCGTCTTGCGGTTCGCCCTGAAATGCGACTTTGACAGGGCTGGGCGGCGGTACTGGGGGCGGCACAGGAGATGGCGGCGGTGGCGGGACGACCGGCAAGTCCGAAGTGCAACCCAGCCATAGAAGACCGAGCAGCATGGATAATGGCACAAACCGGGGCCTTGCCATACACGGGTT
>DASZNX010000272.1:0-6016 GCA_035551075.1 Gemmatimonadales bacterium
GACCGGCGTCTGATTCCGCGTGGCGAGGAATGCCAGTGCGCCGACGCCCCCCATCGCGAGCACGATGAGTGAGATGATGCCAATGCCTGATGCCCCTGTCAGCCGGATCCCCCACACCTCGCCCGCGTACTGAGCCACCGACGCCGGCGTGCGTTGGGCAAGACGCTGGTACAAGCGTGTGAGGACCAGCGCAAACAGCGAGAAGTTCACGACGTTGACTGCCAACATGAGCGCCGCCGCCACGAGGACCCAAAGGCTCAAAAACAGCAACAACAGCGAGAGCGAACCGGCCATAGATGGGGCGACCCAGAGACCGATCGACCGCATCAACCACGTCAACGTGGTCGTCAGGACTACGCCCAAGACCGCCCACAGGGCGAGCGACGCGAGAATGAGCCGGTAGGAACCCGCCGCGCGCTTTGCGCTCTCGCCCAGTGCCTGACGCGGGTGGACCTGTTCGAATACCACCAGCGGCCAGGCAAACGCCCAGCGGGCGATGGTGCGGGCCAACAAGAGCGCGAACCCGATGGCGATCAGCCCAATCAGCAACGCAGCGATCCAGAACTCCGGTGGCCGTTTCGCGAGGTAGTAGTTGATGTCGTGCGCGCGCAGCAGCAGCATGTACACGCCGCCCGCCGCAAGCGCGAAGGGCAGCACGCCGAGCATGACACGGAGCACCATGTGCCCGGAAAGGCGCAGGATATTCAGCGCGTTGGCCGCGCCGAACCGCAATGCGCCGCGCCCGTTCAGGCTCACTCCCTGCGACTGACCGACGCCCACGGCCATCAAACACGAAGCCTCAACGGCCGTGATCGCGACGACCAACGACCCGCCCAGGATCATGGTCACGATGCCGATGGGAGTGGTGAGGAAAAACATCGCGATGTCTGTATCCGCCACCACACGCTGTGACGTCGCGGCTCGCAGCCAATACAGGATCAACGTCGTCGCGGGCATCAGGAGCGCGAAGGCGATTGCCTTGTAGGCCAGGTCGGTGATCGCGAGAACCTTCCAGGATCGACGCAGATCGCCGAGCGCGCTCAAAAACAGGTCGCGGGCCGCACGGAGGGCAACGAGCATGAGGAAAACTGCGGAACGCCGGCAACGGCGGCTCTTGGACCTTGGTGCATCTGCTCTTATGGCACTCTCTTGCACGTCCTCGCTGAGCCGGAATATTTGACCCGTACTCAGATGCTATGAATCCCGGGGCGCGTGCGCGGATCGCCAATGCCTCGAGAGGAGCAAATCGCGAGACCGGCTGAGCGAGGAATTCGTTCGGCCGGTTTTTTTGCCGCTCTCCACAAGGAGGCCTCATGAAAGGCGGTCAGGTTTCCGCGGTTCTGATGGTCCTCGCCTTTTCCTCGGTGTCGACCCAAGCCGCCCACGGACAAAGCTCGCAGCCCAGCGCGGTAGCCGCCGGCAGGCTCACGCTCAGCACCAACTCCGCTGAGGCAAAGGCGGAATTCTGGCAGGGTCTGGAGCAATGGCAGAGCGGCGCGTACACCAACGGAGAACGACATTTCCGGCGGGCCCTCGCCCTCGATAGCGGATTTGCGCTCGCGCGAGTTTACGCCACGGGAGAGGCCCCTAGCCCGGCGCAGGTCGCGGAGCGCGAGCGCGCCATCGCCGACGCAGCGCGGCAGTCCACGGAGGAAGGACTGCTGGCTTTGTTTTGGCGGGAGAAGGCAAACGGTCAACCGGCACACAGCAGGGCCCTGCTCGCTGCAGCGATGCAGCTCATGCCCAACGAGCCAACGATCGTCGCCGAGTACCTGTGGGCGTCGCTGAACGCGGGGGGCGACGCCAAACAAATGCTCGATACGGCGCGTGCATACCGCACCCGCTTTCCGAACTATGCGCCACTGGCCATGCCAATCCCCTTTTTCGCGATGAACGCGGGCGATACCGCCGGTGCGTTGCGCGCGGCGGAGGAATACACCCGCATCGCGCCGCGCATGCCGGTCGCATTCGGAGTCTACGGAGGGGTGCTGCAACAGCTCGGTCGCTTTGACGAAGCCGAGGCGCAGTATCGGAAGGGAGTGGCGCTCCTTCCCGCGCGTGCCGACTACGGTTGGGATCCCGTGAGCGCGCTCGCCGAGATGTACCAGTTGCGCGGTCGGACCGCGGACGCGCGCGCGGTAGCGACGGAAGGGCTCACTCGCTCGACCGAAGCCAGCGATAGCGCGATGTACATGACCGAAGTCGCCGGCACCTACTTCGCGGCTGGCGACACCCGTCGAGGGATGCAACTGCTCGAGCAAGCGCGCCAGAAGAGCGCTACGATGGGCAGTGCGAACGCGCCGGAAGAAATCGACGCCATTCTCGCCGAGGCCGACGCGGTCTTCGGCGACGGGCGTTCGGTGGGGTCCTACCTCGCGCGGCTTCGTCCACCAGTGACAGCTATCGACTCCGCAGTCGGACTTGTGGACCATGGGCTGATCTACGGATACGCCGCCGGCCGGCTGGACTCCGCACTGGCCTACAGCGATCGGCTTGCCAGCGGCACGGTGCCGGCATGGCGTGGTCCCTGGTCGCACCGGATACGGGGCCTTGCGTTAGTAACCGCGAAACAATGTGACCGCGCGAAAACGGAGCTCATGCAGGCACCCGACACGGCTTCACTCGAGGTGCTCACGGCGCGCGCCGAGTGCGAGATGCAGCAGGGCCATAAGTCGGTGGCGCTCGGTCTGCGCGACCGCGCGAAGGCAACACAGGATATGACCTTCTTCCGCCCGGCGTTGATTCGGGCACGGATGCGGTTGGCCCAGATGAAGTGAGGCCAAGGCGCGGCAGGCAACCAGCACCCACCGCGCCCTGGCGCTTCAGCGTCAGGCAACGGTGTTGTCATGCCGCCGGCCTGGCCGCATCCGGTCCCTCTCCAGCAGGCGTCTGCCCTTCGTTGCCTGCCGGCTGACTGTGAGACCTGAAGGGTCCCAGCACATTCCGGGCGCTGGTCCACGCGCCCATGAGCTGGACGTCGTTTCCATACCGGTACCGCACCAGCCCGTCGAGCAACCGCACGCGCTCGATGATCTCGGCGGTAATGGAACGGAGCTCGGCGCTGGCGCCGGTGTGTAGGCGCCGGCCTACTCGCGATGCCTCCATCGTCTTCTCGAATTCGAGTAGCGCGTTGGAGAGATCGTCGAGCACGGTCGCCTTCATGCCTTCCTGCACGAGCAGGTCCTTCTGCGCGGTTGCCGTCTGCAGCAGGCCGCGCGCCGCGGTGAGAAAGGCCTGATGGCTGCCGCTCGAGGGGAGCTGAAACTGCTCGGTCAGCTCGAGATGACTGCGCGCGGCGACCACTCCTGCCGCCACCAGAAAGCGCAGCAGTGTGCCCTCGATCGTGCGCCGGATCTCGACGCGCTGGGCCGCGGCGGACCGTCTCGCGACTATCCCGGCTCGCTGCTCTCCCGCGAGCACGTTCGCGCGCTCGATCAGCTGCTCCAGCCGAATGAGCGCCGGTTCCTCTGCTTCGTCCTGCTTCTGATGGGTCCGCAGGAACTCGCAGACCCGCGCGGCCATTTCCAGCCGCCTCCGCAATAACCGGTTCATACAACCCTCCATGCCAGGGACACGACATGTCGGGAGCCCTTGTGCGCCCGACACACCGTTCCCCTATGCGACAATCGGGCCGCGCGATTCGTGCGTGAGTTGCGAGTGCGGTATCTCCAATTTCGGACAGTTTTTGAAAAATTGTCGGCGTGTGATGAGGAAAGCTCGTCGTGCCGCCGAAAAAAGTGTCACCGCAAACTGTCTCGCTTTGTGCGGCACGGCCGTCGGGCGTGGTGAAACGGAAGATCAGCGCGATGGCATTCGACAACGGCCCGCAGAGATCGCGGCGTGTGCGATAAAAAAACCCAGGTGAATCCCTAAAACCCTCAATTCATTAAGTGAATGCCGGATCTGGAATCGAAACTCTGAGGTTTCGATCGCGAAACTGCGCACTCTAGAGACGAACGCGGCTGTAGGGGAATGCGACGTGAAGACTACGAAATGCAAGTGGCCAGGGGCAGAATCGAACTGCCGACACGCGGATTTTCAGTCCGCTGCTCTACCAACTGAGCTACCTGGCCGAAATTATGCAGCAGAAGAACTTAGCGGGCTGGTTGGTGCGGTGGGAGTGCCGGTGTTTGCCGTAATTTGCCCTTTTGTTTGCCGTTGTTCGGTCTGAAATTGCCTTGCCGGAGCTTCGGCGAGGTCTGCCTCGTCAATGATGTTGTAGCGTCGAGCATCGCCCGAGTCTTCTAGCCGCAGAGCTTCATGATCTCACCCTCGGAGATCCCACGACGTCCTTCGTAACACACCGGTCCCTCCCGAACGGCAAACAACCCGGCAAAGCGCTTCATAACAGCCCGCAGTGAAGAACGTTAGAACCGGACAACGGACTTGGCATCCGCGGTTCGTCCTGCTGGCCCTGCGCGTTGCACGACGTCACCGACCTCCCTAAGCCCCATTCCGAATCACTGGACGAGGGAGTGCGACAGTGAGCAGCACGCGTAATGTCTTGTCAATCGGTGTTGTCATGCAGTAGGGCGAATTACGGCAGACAGCGCGAAACCGCGACTAGCCTCACCACACCTCCGACCCTGAACCGGAGGGGAGCGAACTAGCAGCCGGCTGAATGCGGTCCCATTATAGAGACGGTTCCCTGAGGAGCCGTGGCCAGTGGCTGATGCTCTTTCTCGCCTCAAGGCGGCTCTCGCCGGCTGCTACACGATCGAGCGCGAGCTCGGCCGCGGCGGGATGGCCACGGTGTACCTCGCCCGTGACGTGAAGCATGACCGGCCCGTCGCGCTGAAGGTCCTGCGCCACGAGCTCGCGGCGATCCTCGGCGCCGAGCGTTTTCTACAGGAAATCCGTCTCACCGCACGCCTGCAACACCCGCACATCCTCACCCTCATCGATTCCGGCGACGCCGATGGCCTCCTCTACTACGTGATGCCGTACGTCGAGGGCGAAACCTTGCGTCAACGCCTGGAGCGGGAGGGACAGTTACCCCAGGAGGAAGCGCTGCGCATTGCCACGGCCGTGGCGGCGGCGCTCGACTTCGCGCATGAACGCGGTGTGATCCATCGAGACATCAAGCCCGAAAATGTCATGCTTCACCAGGGCGAGCCGATGGTAGCGGATTTTGGGATCGCACTAGCCGTGAGCACGGCGGGACGGGAGCGGCTTACCGAGACTGGCCTATCTCTTGGCACGCCGGCCTACATGAGCCCGGAGCAAGCGAGCGCCGAACCCAGGCTCGATGGCCGAAGCGACCAGTACAGCTTGGCATGCGTGCTCTACGAGATGCTGGCCGGCGAGCCGCCTTACACTGGTCCGACAGCGCAGGCCATCATTGCCAAACGCTTCACTGAGCCGATCCCGCATCTCGGCACGCTCCGCGATGTTCCACCGGCACTTGAAGCCGCCGTCACCAAAGCCCTTTCCAAGAGACCGGCCGATCGATTTGCAACGACGGGCGCGTTCGTCGCGGCACTTACCAGCGGCGCCACGCGGACGACACGCGCGCGGTGGAGGACCATAAGTGCGGTGCTCGCGGTGTTGCTCATCGTCGGCGGCGCCGCGGCGTGGTTGATCTCCGCCAGGAAGGCTGAAGTGGGTGGCACTCATGCGACCATCGTTCCCTTCACCAGCTCGTCCGGCGAGAAATATGATCCGGTCTTTTCGCGAGACGGCAACGAGCTTGCGTACGTCTGGTACGGCGATCGCAACAATAGTCCGGACATTTACGTCAAGCTGGTTGGCGCAGGCGAGCCTTTGCGCCTCACGAACAGTCGTGGTGGAGCATACTGCCCTGCATGGTCTCCCGACGGGCGTTACGTCGCGTTCGTCCACGACGGAGGTTCTGGCTCCGAGAGCGGTTACTACGTCATCCCGGCGTTGGGCGGTGCCGAGCGCAAAATCGGAGAGACCTACGAGACTTACGCCCCGGACGAAGCGGGTCGGTGCATCAACTGGTCCCTCGACGGCAAGAGCCTGATCGTCGCCGACAGATTGGCTCCTACAGACC
>DASZNX010000273.1:0-2934 GCA_035551075.1 Gemmatimonadales bacterium
CCCACGCACCACGCACCACGCACCACGCACGCCTAATGCTCCGTCTCGGCATCGTTGGCCTCCCAAATGTCGGGAAGTCCACCTTATTCAACGCGCTCACGTCGTCGCAAGCCGCGGCCGCGGAGAATTACCCCTTCTGCACCGTCGAGCCCAACGTGGGCGTCGTCGAAGTGCCCGATGCTCGACTCGAACAGCTCAACGCGATCGTCAAGCCCAAGAAAAAAATCCCGGCCGTCGTCGAGTTCGTCGACATCGCGGGACTCGTGAAGGGCGCCTCGCAGGGCGAGGGCCTCGGCAATCAGTTCCTCTCGCATATCAGGGAAGTCGACGCCGTCGTACACGTGATCCGGGCCTTCGAGGATCCCGATGTCGTCCACGTGATGGGACCGGTGGACCCCGTGCGCGATCACGACGTCATCACGAGCGAGCTCGCGCTGGCCGACCTCGCAGTCGTCGAGCGCCGGCTCGAGAAAACGCGCAAATCCGCTCGTTCCGGAGACAAGGAAGCGCAGCTGGAGCTCGTGCTGCTCGAGCGTGTGCTCGTAGAATTGAATGCCGGTCGGGGCGCCCGCGAGGCCGGGGAGAATGATGCCGCGGTGAAATTCCTGCGTCAGCTCGGGCTGCTCACCGCGAAACCGATTCTCTACGCGGCGAACGTCAATGAAGACGACCTCGCCTCGGGCGGCGGCACATGGATCGATCGGCTGCGCGCCGCGGTCCAGGGCCACCACGAAGAGGCGGAGATCGTCCTCTTCTCCGCCAAATTCGAGTCGGAGCTCGCCGAGCTGTCGGGCGAGGAGCGCCGCGAATACCTCGCCAGCGCGGGCGTCGCAGAGCCGGGACTCGATCGGCTGATTCACGCCGGGTATCGGCTGCTCGGCCTGCAGACGTTTTTCACCGTCGGGGACAACGAGGTCCGCGCCTGGACCATGCATCGCGGCGACACCGCCTACGCCGCCGCCGGTGAGATCCATTCGGATTTTCAGCGCGGCTTCATCCGGGCCGAGACGGTCGGGTTTGGGGATTTCGTGAAAGCGGGCAGCTACAAGGCTGCCCGCGAGCAAGGACTGATTCGGAGCGAAGGGCGCGACTACATCGTCAAAGACGGCGATATCCTGCTGTTCCGATTCAACGTCTAACCGCTATCGCGTCCAGATCCCCACCGATCCGCAGTGCTCCGTCCCGTAGATGGGATCGGGATCATACCCATACGTCTGGATCCGCGGCGATCCGAAGCCTTCGGGATTGGGATCGCGATAGATCTCCACGGCCGCAACATGGTCCATCGGGATACGATCGAAGTCGCGCTCCCAGATCGGCAGGCCGTTCACGCTGACCGGTATCGCGCACAGGTGCCCGCGGTTGAAGCTCATCGTCATACACTCGTAGCCGCGCGCGCACCATTGGGAAATTCCGGCGCCCCGGAGCAGCGCGCTGAGACGCGCCGGGCGCTGGTGATCGATGTCTTCGCGCGTGAAGAAGCGGCCGTACCCGGTGTACTGCCGGCGGCGTTCATAGAATCCCGCGAGATCGCGCCACGTATCGACCATGCGCCGCTCGACGACGATTGGCGCCAGATCGCGCGCAGCGACGTCAAGCACGATGGCCAGCTCGACCACCTTGCCTTCGCGGAGAGCAAACGTGTAGTCGGCGGTCTTCCGCCCATTGTAGCTGAGGTGGATTTTCTGCGGCCCTGCAGGAAGATCATTGATCGCGAATGCCCCCTGCGCGTCGGTGACGACGGATTTGTCGGCGTCGGAAACCGAGACAACCACGCCCTGCAACGGCCGTCCGTTGTAGGCCGAGAGCGCATATCCGGTGAGACGCGCAGCCTGATTCGCGGAAGTGTCAGGCGTGACGAGGGGAATCAAGAGAAGCAGCTGAAGGAGTGCGTGCATACTAACTTCCTAACTGTCTTGCGGCGCTATTCAGTCAGTCATCGTTGTCCATACCGACGTGCCTCCAGTGGCAAGACGTGGACCAGCATAGACGGTCGTGCAGCGGTGCGGTCGCCACATTTCGGTGCGCCGCTGTAATCCAGCGACCCATTCGGCGTCGTTCGGGAGTCCCCCCGACCGCACCTCTTTTCAAGGAGTGCCTCCCGGGTTTTATTTCTGACTCACAAATCCCCTACTCGGCGTCCCATGCACCACGCCGGGTCATCCATGTCCAAAGGGAGGTTGCATGAGTCGTCGGTACGAGACGGTCTACATCTTTGATAGTGCGCTGGACGAACCCGCCATCACAGACAAACTGAACCGCTTTCACGCCCTGCTCACCAAAGACGGGAACGGGAGCATGACGAACGTTTCCCACTGGGGGAAGCGGACCATGGCGTACAAGATCAAGAAGAAAGACACCGGCTATTACGTCGTCGCCGAATACCAGGCAGCCGCCAACCTGCTGCCCGAGTACGAGCGCGCGGTGCGGCTCGATGAGGGCGTGCTGCGCTATCTCATCGTCGAGGCGGCGCGGGAGCAGCCCAAGCCGGTGATCACGACGGCTGTTGGCGTGGAAGATGAAGAGCTGGAAGAGGAGGAAGCATGAGACGGCCGGCCAAGACCTGTCCCGTGTGCGAGTCCGGCGCGCGCGTGCTCGACTACAAGGATGACCGGACCCTGAGCCGTTTCCTGACGGAGCGCGGCAAGATTCTGCCGAGCCGGCTGTCGGGTATGTGTGCCCGTCATCAACGCCAGCTCGCGACCGCCATCAAGCGTGCCCGCCAGCTCGCGTTGATTCCCTACATCAAGGGACACACCGCCTAACGTGGCAACGCGCCCGTCGTGGCCGCGTCTGATTCTCGCGACGCTCGCGTTCATGCTCTGGGCTCATCCAAGTCTGGTGGGCCTGCCGTGCGCCGCGTTGCTGCTGATCGCGCCCGCCCCCCAGCCTCCCGCGGCGCCGGCGGATCGCGTGCGGGCGGCGGCCCGGGCG
>DASZNX010000274.1:0-6126 GCA_035551075.1 Gemmatimonadales bacterium
GGTTCGTGCAACGCGGGCGGCACGGGCACCGCGGGCGGCGTGGGCGGGGGGGGTCGGGGGGGCCGGGTGATCGCGTTCAGCTGCTCGAACTCGCCGAAGGTGAGCGCGCGCGCGTCGGGTGAGGCGAACAGCAGGCGTCCATCACGGCTCGTCACCAGCAGGAAATCCGGCACCACCTCCAGCACCGCCGCCACCTCAGCCGTCAGCACGGGACGGCCGGCGGTGTCCTTCTCCACGAGCACGCCCCGTGCGCGATAGCTCTCGGCGAGAATGCCCGCGGTGAGATCGGCTTCGGATTGAATGCGGCGATCGAGGTCCTGGTAGGTCGCGCTGCGGCGGACGAAGTAGAGGACGACGGCGAACACCGCGATGGTGACGATGAGAGCAGTGGCGTACCAGATCGTCAACCGCCCGCGGATACTCTCCATGTCACGCGCGCACGACGTAGCCCACGCCGCGCACCGTGTGGATCAGCTTGGGCTCCCGGCCCTGATCGATCTTCTTGCGCAGTCGGGTAATCACTACGTCCACGATGTTCGTGCCGGGGTCGAAATGGTAGTCCCACGCGTACTCGGTGATCAGCGTGCGGGACATGACGCGGCCCTGGTGGCGCATGAGATATTCGAGGACCGCGTACTCCTTCGGCGTGAGCTCGATGCGCTTGCCGTCGCGCGTCACCTCGCGGCTGCCGGTGTCGAGCAGCAAGCCCGCGACCTTGAGGGTCGGCGGCGCGATGGCCTTGGGGCGCCGGCCGAGCGCTTCGACCCGTGCCAGCAGCTCCTCGAAGGCAAAGGGTTTCGTGACGTAGTCGTCGGCGCCCATGCGGAGCGCCTGCACCTTGAAATCGACGGAGTCCTGCGCGGTGAGCACGAGCACCGGAAGTCCGACGCCGCGGTCGCGCAAGGTACGGAGCACGTCGATCCCCGAGAGCTTGGGCAGCCGGAGGTCGAGCACCATGATGTCGTAGTTGCCGCCTCGCCCGCTGGCGCGGCGCAGCCCTTCATCCCCGTCGCCGACGAGATCGACGTGATAGCCGGCTTCGTCGAGCCCGCGCCGCACGTATTCGCCGACCGTCTTGTCGTCTTCGATGACGAGGATTTTCATCCGATCGGAAAGAAGACCTTGAAGTTCGTTCCCACCCCAACCTGCGATTCTACCTCGATGCGGCCCCGATGCTCCTCCACGATTCCGTACGCCACCGAGAGGCCGAGCCCGGTGCCGCGTCCCTGCGGCTTCGTTGTAAAGAAGGGCTCGAAAATCTTGGGCAGATCCTCCTGCCGGATGCCCGTCCCCGTATCGATGAACTCAGCCAGAATTTCGTCGGCGCGTTGCGGGTTCCGGCGCGTCCGCACCGTGAGCACCCCGCGCGAATTCATGGCGTCCATCGCGTTCAGCATCAGCGCCATGAAACACTGCACCAGGCGCTCGCTGTCGGCCGGGAACTGCGGCAAGCCGTCCTCGAGCTGGCGCTCGATCGTGAGCCACTTGAAGCGGTCGTGGTGCTTGAGCAAAAAGAGCGTCTGCTCGATGACCGCGTTGATCGCGACGCGCACCTTGTTGCCCGACTGCTTGGGCCGCGAGAATTCGAGCAGGCCCTCCACGATGCGCCGGCAGCGCTGCACTTCCGTGTCGATGATGTGGAGATACTCCTGCTGCGCCTGCCGCTCTTTCTCCGGCATATCCGCAATGCGGAGCGCGAGCGCTTCACTGCAGGCCAGAATCGTCGCGAGCGGATTGTTGATTTCGTGCATCACGCCGGCGGCCAGTTGCCCGACGGCCGCCAGCTTCTCACTCTGCGCGAGGCGTTGCTGCGCCTGTCGCCACGCCGTCACGTCCTCGCCGATCGTGATCACGTGCGAGATGTCCTCGTCATCCAGGCGCATCGGAATCTTGGTGATCCGGTAATGGCGGGCTTCGCCCGTGGCCTGCGAATCCATCTCGACTTGCTGGATCTCACCCGTGTTGAAGACGCGGTCGAACTCGAGCTTCAGCAGCTCGCGGGGCTGGCGGTCGAGCACGTCGAAGACTTCGCGGCCCAGCGCATCTTCGCGCGAAACACCCTGCGTCCCCGCCTCGCGCTTGCGATTCCAGGCGCGGATCCGGTACGCCCGGTCGATCACATACAGGCCGACGGGAAGCGAATCGATGATGCGCGCGACGAAATTGCGTTGCGCTTCGAGCTCGCTCGTGCGGAGCGCGACGACCGACGCGAGGTCCCGCGACAGCTCGTGCGCGGCGAGCACGGGCGCGAGCATTTGTCCGACCACGACGATGACGTCGTGCGCGATCCGCTCGTGACGGCCCTGCGGGATGATGACCTCGAAGCAGCCGAACGATTCTTCGTTATGAACGAGCGGCAGCCGCAGCAGCGTCGCGCCGGGGAGCGCTTCGCGCTGCGGGCCACTTCCCGCCGCGACCCAGGCGGGAACCGCGCCGGCATAGCCGGGCAGCTGTGTCTCATCGTCGGGACTGGCAATGGGGATGTAACGAGTGCGGTCCGCGGACCGGAGCCACAGGCGGCAGCGGCGCAGTGACAGCCCCCGCCGCAATACGGCAACAACGTCGGCGAGTCCCTCTTCTGCAGACCCGCCCGCAACCAGGACTTTGGCGACTTCCGCCAGAACCTCGAGACCGGGATGGTCCGAGGTCAGCGTCGGCGCGACCATACGGTCGCTAACCTAGGGATGACGCTCCTTGTGCGCCAGCGGCGCCTCACCACGGAAGGCCAGCAACCCGCGTACGGCAGGTCCGCTGCCCGCAAAAAATACCGTGGGCCCGATCACCACCGCGGCGTTGCCGATGCGCAGCCCGGGCAGCAACGCGATCGCACCCCACCGTGGCCCCTGCCAGAACGGCGAGCCACCCGCAAAGTACGCGCTCGCTTCCAATGTCATGTCGAGGCCGATCGCCGTGCCGTGTTCATCTTCGCCAAGCTGGGCGATGCGCTTCATATGCGTGCGCGCGGCAAGCGTCGGCGCAAACACGATGCCCTTCGTTCCGCCGACCACCGCGGTTTCGTCGATGAAGGTTCCGATACGGCCGGAGAAGGACACCGCCGCGAGGCCATGTGACATTCGACGGACGTAACCGATTTCCGCCGCTTCGATCTGCCAATACGAACCGAGCGTCGCGAAGTACCCGAAGCCGATCGCGTGATGTGACGGCACGCTTACCGTTGCGCCGCTGTCGCTCGTGGAGGACTGCGCCGCAAGCGTCGTAGACAAAGCCGCCAGCGCTACCAACATTGGTACTGCCATGGACCGACGCACGTTCGTTCTCCTGACTGGCGCTACGACTGCCGCCCTGTGGCGTCCGCCTCGTCTGCTCACGCGCGGCTCGCCGCTCGCGGGCACGCTAAGGTTCGACCTCGATGACCAGCGTCGCATCGACCTTTGGTACAACGCTCCCAACCGATCGCTTCCCCTGCTGCGCAACGCCGCGCTGGGTGTATGGATCGGTGATACCCTCGTCACCCTGGCTGACCTGGAGGACGTCAGCGTGGGGAATCGCCGCCCGCCACGCGGTGAATCATTGGTGATCCGGGGACGAACCCTCGGCTCATGGGTCGAGGCGGAGTTCGTGGCCTGGGACGCCAACGTTGCTGCAGATGCCGGTGCCCACGGCGCCATCACCATCACGGTGTACCCGGACAGGGTGCTCGCGACGATCCGCGGTATGAGGTTCTTCGCAACTTCTGAGCCACAGGTGCTTCCCACCGACACCGGCAACGCGGCCGCGTTGATCGCGCTGATCAATGGTTACCAATCGTGGAACTCGTGTCGCGTCACGCCGTTACCAGCCGACGCCACGAGTTATGGCGCGATTGCCCTGAGTCGGGGCGGACACAGCCTCGGCGTGATATGGGACCCCGGTGAGGCCGGCGATGCAAAAGTGCGTCTCACCACCGCGGGAGGGATCGAAGCGGTCAGCGAGTGGGCTCCTGCCCGGCCCGTGCGCCCGGACGGCGACAGCGCCACACTGCACATTGCCTATGTCGCCGCAGGCGATGGCCTGGACGCGCTGACGGCGGCGGCGACGCCGCTGTCCGAGGTAGACCGCGAGCGCGTCGCGGGCCTCGTGGTGCCGACCGGGTGGTGCTCATGGTACGAGCTGGGCGGCGCTGTAACCGAAGCCGATATGCTGGCCAACATCGACTTCTGCGCGGCGCACTTCGACCGCCGCTTTCTGCGCTACATCCAGCTCGATGACGGGTACCAGCGCGCTGCCGGGGACTGGGAGATGAACGACAAATTCCCAGGCGGCCACCGCTCGCTCACCGATCGAATTCACGCCGCCGGCTTTCAGGCGGGATTATGGATCGCGCCATTCGCGGCCGCCGAGCGCACGCCGGTGGCCGCGAATTCAGCCTGGCTCATCAAGGGAGCCGACGGCACGCCGCTGACGGTCGACACCCGGGAACAATGGGGAGGACGGATTTTCCCGCTCGATGGCGCGCATCCCGATGTCCAGCAGTGGCTGTACGCCCTGGCGCGCCGGGCGGTCAGTGAGTGGGGCTACGATTATCTCAAAGTCGATTTCCTCGAATGGTCAACCGCCGGAGAAGGCGCCACGCACTACGGCGGTCTCACGAGAGCGGAAGCGTATCGCCGCGGGCTCTCCGCGTTACGCGGCGGGTTGGGTACGGAAGCGTTTCTCCTCGGCTGCGGCGCGCCGCTGCAGCATGCCGCCGGGCTCGTGGACGGGATGCGAATCGGCGCAGATGTCGAAGCCAGCTGGCCGGGCATTCAGGCGCCGGCGCGCGCGGCGGCATTGCGCAGCTTCTATCATCGTTCCCTGTGGCTGAACGACCCGGATTGTCTCGTGGTCCGGCCGCCGCTCACGCTCGATGAAGCGCGCGTGTGGGCGTCGGTAGTGGCGCTCTCGGGCGGAATGGTGATGCTGTCCGATAATCTCCCCAAACTGCCCGTGGAGCGACTCCCCATCCTGCAGAAAGCGTTGCCAGTTGCGCGAACGACGCGCCCCCCTCGAATCATCGGTGCGCAGGTGGAGGAGCATCAGGCTGCGGCCGCGCCCGTTGCAGGGGACTCGATGGCTCATGACACCGGTGGGGCCGGCGCGGCCGGCAGCACGCAGAGCGGGGCACACGATCGCCCGGCCGGGGCGTGGATCGTGGAGGGTGCGCAGCATTGGTGGACGCTCACGCTCGTGAATTGGGACGACGAGCCACGCGACATCACCCAGCCGCTCGCGGTGCTCGGCATCGTAGCAACCAAGGGAAGCCGGTCCACCCGGTTTAGCGCCTACGACGTTTGGGCGCAACAACCGATGGCCGCCGTGCAGCAGACGCTCACCGCGACGATTCCACCGCACAGCACCCTGACCATGGCGTTACGCCAGGCAGCGACGCACCCGCAGATCGTCGGCACGACCCGACATGTGATTCAAGGCGCGGTGGACATCGGAGAAGAGCGATGGGATGCCGCGACGCGAACCCTCCACGGCAAGGCCGTGAATCTCGACGGGCGGGCGTATGCCATTACGATCGCGGTGCCCCGCTCGCTTCTGCCGAAGGGATGTAAGGCGGACGTGGCCTGTACCGTGGAGCGCCGAGAGAGCGGCCACGCGGTGATCTCCTGGCCGGAAGGAACGACGAATGATGTCGCCTGGAGCCTCAGCTTCGGAGCTCGGCCCCGGTGACACGGAGGCCGAGCATCACGTAACGCTGCGCCACGAGGCCGACCAGCATGACCGGGAGCGTGATGAGTACCGTGGCCGCCATCTGATAGGGCCAATTGTCCGCGTAGGTCGTGTGGAAGTGGGCGAGCGCAACCTCCGCGACTTCCATTTGAGCAGACCGCGTGACGACGAGCGGCCACAGAAAGTTGCGCCATTGGTCGATGAACGCGAGCACCGCGACCGTGACCACCGCCGGTTTCGCGAGTGGCAGCATGACGCGCCAGAACACGGACCACTCCCCTGCACCGTCGAGACGAGCCGCTTCCTCCAGTTCGCGAGGCAACGCAGTGAACGTCTGGCGCATGAGCAAAATGCCCGCAACCGAGACGAGCTCGGTTGAGACAAGCCCTCGGTACGTGTCGATCCAGCCCAGCTGCTTCATGAGCAGAAACCGCGGAATCACGAGGAGAATGGCGGGCAGCGCCAGGG
>DASZNX010000275.1:0-2700 GCA_035551075.1 Gemmatimonadales bacterium
GTACACCACAATGCGATTGGAAAACGTCGGCAGGTACACATGGCCGTTGGCGATCGTCGGCGAGGAGAACTTCGCATACATGCCCGCGCCGTCACGCGACGGATTCTGCTGATTGTTCCACAGCTCGGTCCTGACATCCGCGGCATCGAACGCGCGCAGAATTCCCGGCGACACGGCGCTCTCCGCATCGCCGCTCGAAGCATACGACGCCCACAGAATACCGGTGCCGTCCGTTGATCCGTTGGAGGAAACGGATAGCACTGCCCCACTTTGCCCCGTCGGTCCGCCGCTCACATCGATCTCGCCGCTTGGATCGAGCAGATTCGTCGCGCGATTGAATGGAATCGCCCGCAACGGGTCGTTCTCGGACCACACGTAGACGAATTCCTTCGTGCTTCCTTTATAGTAGGCCGCCTGGCAGTGCATGTTGGCGCTGGAACCGAGCGTGACGAGCTGCTGGATCTGATTGGTCCCGGACACCCACCCGCCCATGTTGTCCTTGTTCAGGAGATAGAGATTTCCGTCTTTGCCCCCGGTGAGGAAATAGCTGGAATTGGGAATCAGCAGTGAACCCATCGTGCCGTAATCGAGATCGGCATCGTTCTGCGCCTGATAGTCGAAAGGCGTGAAGTAACTCGCGACCCGCAGCGTCGATCCCGACACCGTGAGCTTGAGGGCGCTGTTCCCGCGATTCGTCAGATTCGTCGCGGCCCCGCTGTCGCCCACCGTCCCGTTTCCCGTGACGACGTACAGGCTTCCCTGCGCATCGGCGGCCACGCCCATGCCGCTTTCCCACATGCCGCCGGCGTAGCCATTGGGCGTGTCGTTGTAAACCACGCGCCGCTGGAGCGTCGTGGCGTCATATCCCAGGATCCAACCGTGATACGGCCCCCAATCGCAGTGCGAAGAGAACGACACGTAGACGATCCCATCGACCAGCGTGAGACCCTGCCGCTGGTTCTGTCGTTGATCGTCGAATGCGACGACGTTGTTCAGGCTCCCGTCGCCGCTCCCGGCAACGATGCCGCCGATGCGCACGGGGCTACCGGCGACATCTCTCCCGCTGATGATGTTGACCGCATGCAGGTCTTGCCGGTAGGAGCTCCCGTTCAGCGCTGCACTCCGCGCGACGAAATAGATGACTTGACTGGCCGCATCGATCACGGGCGTGCCGACGATCCCGATATTCGCAGCGAAGTTGTTGTAGTACCCGCCGCAGGCACCGGTCATGTCGGCCGCGGTAGGGGGCCGCATGCCGGCCGCCGTGAAGGTGCGCTTCCAGTACAGCGTGCCGTCGTCACCGTCGAAGGCGTAGATCGTGTTGTTGACCGTCGCCACATAGACCACGTTGCGATGCGCCGTACCGATGGCGACATTGCCGACGACCAGCGGCTGAGCATACACATGGTCATCGACCGTCAGCGTAAAAAGGGCGCCGAACCGCTGCACGTTGACATTGCTCGTGTTCAGCACCGTCTCGCTGTCGTTCCAGCCGGAGCGCGTGTTGTTGTTGTGCTGCGTCAGGACCGAGACCGTCTGCGGATTCTGGGGTCGTGTGTCCGTCGGCTGTTCAGAGCAGGCGGTGAGTACGCCGAGGACAAACAGCAGCTGCTGCGCGCGTGAGAGCATGAATTCCCGCGAGGAGTGAATGGACCACTCGAGAACGACGGCCGCTAGTTTGGCATGAGCGCGAGCGGCTCGCAAGGCTCATGAGGAAAAATTCGATGCGCAACATCCGCGTCGCCACAGTCCAATTTCAATCCGCCCCGGGCGACAAGGCCTACAACCTCGGCCGCATCCGCCACTTCGTAATGACGGCCGCGCGCTCGCGGGTTGAGCTGATCGCGTTCCCGGAGATGTGCCTCACGGGCTACTGGCACGTCCGCAAACTCTCGGATGCGGCGTTCGCGGCGCTGGCCGAGCCGGTCCCGGATGGCTCGAGCTCACGCGAGTTGCTGCGCCTGTCGCGCGAGCATGGGATGAGTATCGGCGCGGGATTGCTCGAGCGTGGTCCCGATGGCGGTATTTACAACGCCTATGTCGTCGCGATGCCGGATGGGAAGTGCGCCGTGCATCGCAAGCTGCACGTGTTCGAGCATCCGACCATCCGCGCGGGTGATCGTTATACCGTGTTCGACACGCCGCACGGTTGTCGAGTGGGTGTGTTGATCTGCTACGACAACAACATCGTCGAAAATGCGCGCGCCACCGCCCTGCTGGGCGCCGAGGTGCTGCTTGCGCCGCATCAGACAGGCGGCTGCAACTCGGTGAGCCCGCGCGGCATGAAGCCGATCGATCCCGCCGTCTGGGCGCGTCGCCATGAGGACCCCGCTGCCTGCGAAGCCGAGCTCCGCGGACCCAAGGGCCGCGGGTGGCTGATGCGCTGGCTCCCGAGTCGCGCGCATGACAACGGCATGTTTCTGCTCTTCAGCAACGGGATCGGCCCGGACGACGACGAGATCCGTACCGGCAACGCGATGGTCTTGGATCCCTACGGCGAGATCATCGCGGAATCGCGGGCGTTGGGCGACGACATCGTGGTGGCGGATCTCGATGCGTCGCTTCTTCCCACGTCGTCGGGGCGGCGGTGGTTGCGCGCGCGCCGGCCCGATTTGTACGAGTCACTGACGCGGCCCACAGGCCAAGAGGTGGAGACTCGCCGCGTACGGTTCGGGGATTAGCGTCCGATACTGCGACGCT
>DASZNX010000276.1:0-11704 GCA_035551075.1 Gemmatimonadales bacterium
TGCGTGCGGCGGTGGAGGCAGCCGCGCCCGCACCCGGCCGCCCGGTGCTGCTCGAGGAATACGTGACGGGCGACGAACACTCGTTCGAGACCGTGTCGATCGATGGTCGCGCGGTGTGGCATTCGCTGACGCACTACTACCCATCGCCGCTCGAAGTATTGCGCAATCCGTGGATCCAGTGGTGTTTGATCTTGCCACGCGAGGTAGAAGAGCCGCAGTACGACGACATCCGACGCGCGGGGTCGCGCGCGCTGGAAGTCCTGGGAATGGAGACCGGACTCTCGCACATGGAATGGTTTCGCCGTCCCGATGGAACGATCGCGATTTCAGAAGTCGCCGCGAGGCCACCAGGCGCGCAAATCACGACCGTGATCTCCCGAGCGCACGATTTCGATTTCGTCGCCGCGTGGGCACGGCTCATGGTCTTCGGCGAGTTCTCGGCACCGCCGCGCAAATACGCCGTCGGCGCTGCATACTTGCGCGGCCAGGGAAATGGGCGCGTGAAGGCGATCCACGGTCTCGATCAGGTTCAGCGGGAGATGGGCTCCCTCGTCGTCGACGCGAAGTTACCCACGGCGGGGCAGGCGCCCACCGGCAGCTATGAAGGAGAAGGATTCGTGATTCTGCGGCATCCCCAGACGGCGGTAGTGCAGCAGGCGCTGCAGCGGTTGATTTCACTCGTGCGCGTGGAGCTTGGATAATGAAAGGAAAACGGGAAGGCGGAGGGAGACCGGGAACTCGGGGAGGAGCGGGAGCGGGCAACGGGAAGGCCATGAACGTGCTCGTGATCTCCCCCGGCTACCCGACGGAGATCAACTACTTCACCCGCGGGCTCGCCGTGCAGGGCGCCCGGGTGTTCGGCATCGGCGACCAGCCGGAGCACGACCTGCCTCCGATCGTGCGTCAATCGCTCGCGGGCTATCTGCAGGTGTCTTCGCTGCTCGATGAAGCGGCGGTGGTGAAGCAGGTCGCGGGCTGGAAAGCGGCGCAGCCGATCACGCAGGTCGAGTGCCTCTGGGAACCCGGCGTGATCCTCGCGGCGCGGCTGCGGGAGAAATTGGGCGTCGCCGGGCAAGACATGGCGCAGGCCACCCTGTTCCGGGACAAAGACGCGATGAAGCAGGCGGTGGCGAAGGCCGGAATTCGGACGCCGAAGCATCGGCGCGCGACGAATGCCGCCGAAACGCAGCGGGCCGCCGAGGAGATCGGATTTCCGGTCATCGTGAAACCGATCGCGGGCGCCGGTTCGGCCGATACCTTCCGGGTGAACTCGCGACTCGAGCTCGACGCCGTACTCGCGCGTCTCGGACAGGCGCGGGAAGTCAACGTCGAGGAATTCATCGACGCCGTCGAGTACACGTTCGACACGATCTGTATCGACGGCAAGATCGCGTTCTGGAATATGTGTCTGTACCGTCCCCGTCCTTTGATTGCCCGGCAGGAAGAGTGGATCAGCCCGCAGACCATCGCATTGCGCGACGTCGCTGCCGACTATCTCGCGGGTGGCCGAGAGATGGGCCAGGCCGTGCTGAAGGCGCTCGGATTCCAGACGGGCTTCACCCATATGGAGTGGTATCGGAAGGAAAACGGCGAAACGATATTCGGTGAAATTGCCGCGCGTCCGCCGGGCGCTCGCACCGTCGATGCGATGAACTACGCGTCCGATATCGATCTCTTCACGGGCTGGGCGGAAGCTGTGTTGCACAAGCGCTTCAGTACCAAGGTCGAGCGGCGCTACAACGCCGCGATCATCTTCAAGCGCGCCCAGGGCGCGGGACACATTCGCCACATCGAAGGGCTCGACCGCCTGTATTCCCGCTTCGGCCCGCATATCGCGGCAGTGGACCTGCTGCCGATCGGCGCGCCGCGGCGCAACTGGCTGCTGACCCTCGTGTCGGACGGCTTTGTGGTCGTGCGGCATCCCGATCTTCAGGCGACGCTGGATATCGCGGACGCCGTGGGCACCGATCTGCATCTGTACGCCGGTTAGCATCAGCGAGGAGCATGCCATGACTGCCAAAGTGGGATTGATCGTCGGCCGGGAGTGGTCGTTCCCGCCCAAGTTCATCGAGGAAGTCAACGGGCGCGACAAGGACGTCGTCGCGGACTTCATCAAGCTCGGCGCGACCGCGATGGATGTGATGCCCGAGTATGCCGTGCTGGTCGATCGCATCTCGCACGAGGTCCCGTTCTACCGCTCGTATTTGAAGCACGCGGTGCTGCAGGGGGTTGCCGTCATCAATAACCCGTTCATGTGGAGCGCCGACGACAAGTTCTTCGGCGCGACGCTCGCCACCAAGCTCGGCGTCGCAAGCCCGAAAACGATGGTGTTGCCGAACAAGGACTACATCCCGGCGATCAGCCATCAGGAGAGCCTGCGCAACCTCAAGTTTCCCCTCGATTGGGACGAGGTCGTGCGCGACATCGGCCTGCCGTGCATCCTGAAAGACGCGCACGGCGGCGGCTGGAAGGATGTCTACATCTGTCGTACGCGGGACGAGCTGCTGAGCCACTACAATGAGTCCGGCCTCAGGACGATGATCGTGCAAGAGTTCATCGACTGGGAGCAGTTCGTCCGTTGTATTTGCATCGGGCAGAACGACATTCTGCCCATCCATTATGACCCGAAGGCGCGGAAGTATATCGTCGATCCCGATTATTTGAGCCCAACGTTGCGAGAGCGCATCGTGACCGACTCACGCACGCTGGTGGGTGCGCTCGGCTACGACATGAACTCGATCGAATGGGCGGTGAAGGACGGTGTGCCATACGCGATCGACTTCATGAATCCCGCTCCGGACTTCGATATCAACTCACTCACCCAGGAGTACTTCGACTGGGTGGTGCAGCACATGGCGGACCTGGTGATTCGGCTCGCCACGGCCGCGCGACGTCCCGGCAGGACGTCGAAGGCGGTCCACTGGCAGGACCTCTTCAAGGGCAGGGCCGGCAGCCGGCGCGGCGCGGCGCGGGGCAAGACATCATTGACGTGACGGCGGTGCTCGAACCGGCCATCGAGCGCTACCACGAGCTCCTGACTGACGAGCTCGCGGCCGAGTGCCAGGCGACACTCGACGCCGAGCTCCGGCGCCGCGGGCTGTTTTTTGGCGACCGCGCGTTGTGCACGGTGCTGCGGCCGCGGTTCTTTACGCCGGAGCACTATCGCTTCCTGCGCGATCGCTGCGCCGTGCTGTTGCAAGCGTTCGATCGCTGTTACGAGGCGGCCCGCGAGGACAAGGCGCTGCGACGGCAGTTCGGCCTCACCGAGTGGGAAGAGGCCTTGATGGAACGCGACCCGGGGTTTCGCGATCCCAGTCCGGTCTCGCGGATCGATGCCTTTTATTTGCCCGAGGACGGCGTATTTCATCTGACCGAGTACAACGCCGAGACGCCGGCCGGGGCGGCGTACGGCGACGCCCTCGCGGAAGTGTTTCTCGCCCTTCCCGTGATGCGCTCGTTCTCGCGCCGGTTCGATGTGCGCCCGCTCTTCTCACGACACAATGTGCTCCACGCGCTGATGGCGGCCTACATCGAGTGGAGGAATGCAGGGGGAAGGGGAGGGCACCACCCGGCGCAGCCGCGCATCGCCATCCTCGACTGGCGCGAAGTGCCTACGTACAACGAGTTCTTGCTGTGGGTCGACTATTTTCGCGCGCGCGGCCTCGATGCCAGGATCGTCGACCCGCGAGAGGTCGAGCTCCGAGGAGGACGGCTCTTCTCCGGCGGCGAGCCGATCGACCTGATCTACAAGCGCGTGCTCATCAGCGAGCTCGTGGAGCGCGGCGGCCGCGACCATCCGGTGATTCGCGCCGTCCAGTCCGGCGCGGTCTGCATGGTGAATCCGTTTCGCTGCAAGCTGCTGCATAAGAAAGCGAGCCTCGCGGTCCTGAGCGACGAGCGCAATGCGGGATTGTTCTCCGGCGAAGAGCAGGCGGCGATCGACGCGCACATTCCCTGGACCCGCGTGGTCGCCGAGCGCAAAACGCGCTACCAGAATCGTACGGTCGATCTGATCCCGTTCATGCTGAAGGAACGCGAGCGGCTCGTCCTCAAGCCGAACGATGCCTATGGAGGCGCCGGGATCGTGCTCGGCTGGGAGGTCGATGACAGCGCGTGGGAGCGGGAGGTGCGCGTGGCCCTCGGCGAGCCGTTCGTGGTGCAGGAGCGCGTGCCGATTCCGAGCGAGTCGTTCCCGAGCGTCGTCGACGGCCGCGTGGTGTTCGCGCGGCGCATCCTGGATACCGCCCCATTCGCCTATCAGGGGACGCACGTGGACGGCTGCATGTCGCGCTTGTCGACCGCGGCGCTCGTCAATGTCACGGCCGGCGGCGGCTCGCAGACACCGACCTTTCTTGTGGAGCCGCGATGAAGCGCCCTTCGCTCACCCTCGGTATCGAGGAAGAGTACCAGATCATCGATCCCAAGACTCGTGAGCTGAAATCGTACATCACGGAGCTTTTGAGCGGTGATTCCCTCGTGCTCACGCAAGTGAAGCCCGAGCTGCACCAATCCATTGTCGAAGTGGGAACCAAGGTCTGCACGACGCCGGCGGAGGCGCGTGAGGAGCTGATCCGGCTGCGCCGCGATATCCTGGCCCTGGTCGCGAAGAGCGGTCTGCGGATCGCGGCCGCGGGGACGCATCCCTTCTCGTCGTGGATCGATCAGCAAATCACCCCGCTCGAGCGCTACCTCGGCGTGCGGGAGGACATGGGCGAGCTGGCGCAGCGGCTGCTGATTTTCGGCACGCACGTCCACATCGGCATCGAAGACCGCGAATTTTTGATCGATGCGCTGAATGTCTCGCGCTACTTTCTGCCGCACCTCATGTGTCTGACTACCAGCTCGCCGTTCTGGCTGGGCCGAAAGACCGGACTCAAATCGTATCGCAGCGTCGTGTGGCGCGGATTTCCGCGCACCGGCGTGCCTCGTCCGCTGCGCGGCTGGAGCGAGTACACAGAGCTCATCGATCTGCTCACGACGACCGGCTGTATCCCGAATGGGTCCAAGATCTGGTGGGACGTGCGCCCCAACTGGAATTACCCGACGCTCGAGTTTCGCGTCTGCGACGTCTGCACCCGTGTCGACGAGGCGGTCTGCATCGCCGCGATCCTCCAGGCAATTGTCGCGAAGATTTGGAGGTTGCGGCGGGACAACATGACGTTCCGGGTGTATCCGTCCGATCTCATCGAAGAGAACAAATGGCGGGCGGTACGGTACGGATTCGACGGCCGGCTCGTAGACTTCGGAAAAGGCGTCGAGCTGCCGGCCCGCGAGCTGGTGCGCGAGCTGCTGGTTTGGTTCATCGACGACGTCGTGGACGAGCTGGGCAGCCGCAAGGACGTCGAGTATGCATTCCGAATTCTGGACGAAGGTTCGAGCGCCGATCGCCAGCTCGCCACGTACGCACGCACGGGAGATCTCAAAGCCGTGGTCGATCAGCTCATTGCCGAGACAGCGGAGGGACTGTAAGTGCCTCCTGCTCCCGTCATCGGCATCACGACGCAGACGCTCGAAGCAGTTCCCGATCAGTTACCGCGTTCCTGGATCATGAGTCAGCGCTACGTCCAGGTGCTCACCGCGGCGGGCGCGATTCCCTGGGTGATTCCGCTGTTAGAAGGCAACGAGACCGCGCTGCGTGGGATCTATGACCGCCTCGATGGATTGTTCCTCCCGGGCGGCGTCGACGTCGATCCGGCGGCGTACGGCGAGGCGCGGTCCACGCTCTGCGGGCGCATCGACCCCGCGCGGGACTGGACGGAGCTCCTGCTGGTGCGCTGGGCGATGGCCGACAAGAAGCCGGTGCTGGCGGTATGTCGCGGCGCGCAGTTGATCAATGTCGCGGTTGGGGGTTCGCTCTATCAGGACGTGACGGCGCAGCATCCCGACGCGATCAAGCACGATCACTTTCCGGTGGGTGGCCGGCGACGCGACGAGCTGGCGCATGAAGTGCTGCTCGCCAAAGGCTCCCGTCTCCAGCGGCTGCTCGGCACCGAGTCGCTTGCCGTGAACAGCATGCATCATCAGGGAATTGCGCGATTGGCGCCTGGACTCATTCCGGTGGCCACGTCGCCCGACGGCTTGATCGAAGGTGTGGAAGCGGCAAACGGTCAGTTCATGATCGGTGTGCAATGGCACCCGGAGGATCTCGTCGACGTCGATCCGCGCATGCGGCGGCTGTTCGACGCTTTTATCACGGCCGCGTCGGAAGCTGTTTAAGACCGTCCTACCGACTGGATGTGTTCCCCGCGAGAACCGGACACGCCGATGACACTGCCGGAAGACGACATGGGCCCACGACGTAGGCCGCCCATGGTTGATCGTTCGCCGACATGAGGCGCGCCGCGACTTCGTGGACGTAGGTGCTTCCGGTATCCTTCGGCGGGCCCAGCTCTTCGAGCTGCCTGCGCACGGCGGACGTGTCGATCGGCGCGGCGGATGCGATCAGCAGGATGTAATGGTCCGCCAGTCTGGTGGAATGTCCAGGGAGCGCCGTACCGAGTTCCACGGGGAGCGCCAGCTCCACGCAATGCACGCCCGCGTCGAAGCGCGCCGGCGGCGTCTGCGCGTTGATCGAGGAGTAGCAATCCGATCCTTTGGTGAACTGGCCGAGCGGGTAGACCACCTGGGATGTGTCGTGAGCCCAGACGCGGACGACCACGACATTGGCGGAGCGATCGAGTACAAAGCGAACCGAGCTCGGCCCAGCTGATTCGATCCCGGGACCGAACACCTTCGGAGAACCGGTGGCCGTTTGGGGGTTGCGTGGCGCGAACCGTCGAGCTCCGCTGAGACACGCGAGGGCAATGAGAGGGAGCGGGAGTGCCAGGGCGAAGCGACGCATCGATCGGCTCCACTGGATGTCTCACATTGCTACCCCCTAGTTTGAGGGATGTCTCGCTGCGGCACCATCGTCCTCGCCGGCCGGCCCAACGTCGGGAAATCGACGCTGCTGAACGCCCTCGTCGGCGAACACCTCGCGATCGTATCACCGAAGCCGCAGTCGACACGCCTGCCGGTGGTCGGGCTGCTCACGCGGGGCGACACGCAGTACATCTTCACCGATTCACCCGGTCTCCTCGAGCCCGAGTATCAGCTGCACGAAGTCATGCGTGCAGCCGCGCTCCGCGCGATCGATGATGCTGAGGTGATCGCCTATTTGCATCCGCTCACCGAGTATCCAGCGCCCGCGTTACAGACCGTCGCCGGATTGGAGCGCGCGCCGCGAGCACCGATCGTCACGATCTATACGAAAGCGGACCTCGCGCCGCCCCCCTCGCCCCCCTCGGCGAGCGCCAAATCGGAACTTGCGGTTTCCGCCAAGACGGGTGCAGGTCTGGACACCATGCTCGCTGCGTTACGGGAGCGTCTCCCGGAAGGTCCTTTTCATTACGATCCGGAGGAGCTTGCGACGCAGCCGATGCGCTTCTTTGCGGCCGAGTTCATTCGCGAAGCAGCATTCGATCTGTTGCATGAAGAGCTGCCGTATAGTGTAGCGGCGGAAATCGAAGAGTTTCGGGAGGCCTCCGACCCGGTATATATTCGGGCCGTGCTGTACGTCGAACGCGAGAGCCAGAAGGGCATCGTGATCGGCGAAGGTGGCCGCACTATCAAGGCGCTGGGCGCCGCCGCGCGGGCCAAAATCGAAACGTTACTCGGCCGGCAAGTTTTCCTGGACCTGCACGTGAAAGTGCTGCCCAAATGGCGGCGCGACGAGCCTTCCCTCAAACGGTTGGGGTACGCCACGTCATGAGCCTGGCACCGGACCTGCTCGAGATTCTTGTCTGCCCCAAGTGCAAGGGGCAGCTCGAGCACCGGACCGCCCCGCCGGCGCCCACGGAGGCCCTGGTGTGTCACACGTGCCGCCTGATTTACGCGGTGGAAGACGACATCCCCATCATGCTGATCGATGAGGCGAAAAGCTTCTAGCGAACGGGCGGGCTGGCGGGCGGGCGGGCGCAAGCTCGCCCTCATCGTTTTCCTGACCGCCGCCTCCGCAGGCCGCCTCGCCGCCCAGGAGCAGCCGCTCAACGCGGGGGCGCTGTTTCTCGTCTTTCCGGTCGGCGCGCAGGCGGTCGGCATGGGGCAGACGGCGACCGCAGCATCGGGAAATGGTGAGGCCGCCTTCTGGAATCCCGCCGGGCTGGCCACATTGTCGGACGTCGAATTCGCGCTGCATAGCGCGACGCTGGTTGCGGGAAAGAGCAACGTCCTCGGGGCGTACTTCCCCTCGCGCGGGATCGGCGTCCTCGGCGGCGCCGTGTATCTCGTGGATTACGGCGATCTCGATCGGACCGATCAGAGCGGCAACACCATCGCGCGCATCGCACCGCGCAACTTCGAATTTGTGGCGTCGTACGCGACCAGCCTTGCCGGCTCAGTGGTCTTCGGGTTGAGCTACAAGCTCGTGGAATTCAGGGTCGACTGCAGCGGCGATTGCCGCGACTTTCCCACCGGGACCGGCGCTACGCATGCGCTCGATCTCGGCGGCCAGTTCCGCGTGGGACCCGGGGGGCCGCTGCGAATCGGTCTCGCCCTGCGGAACGTGGGCTTCCGACTGCAGGTGCAAAACCAGGCGCAGGCCGATCCGCTTCCCACCCGCCTCGCGATCGGCGCCCAATACGAGGTGCGTTTCCGTCCCGCCGAAGGTGCCGCCCTGGATCAAGCATTCGACCTGAAGCTCGCCGCCGACCTCGACAGTCCGTGGGGAGAAAGCGGCCAATCGGAAACCCGGTTGGGTCTCGATGTGGGCTACCAACGGCTTGTGCGGCTGCGCGCGGGATACGCATTCGTGCAGGATGGTCTCAGCGGCCCGAGCGTGGGACTCGGCATTGAAAGCGGCTCGCTCGGCGTGGACCTCGCTCGTGCCTTCCTGACGGGGTCCGACTTGCAGGCCGACAGCCCGACCTTCTTTTCGTTTCGAGTGACATTCTAATGAAGGGGCGGGCGACAGCGCTTGCTGGCGCCGCACTGCTCGTTGCGGTTCAGGTGTCGGCCCAACGCCAGGACGGCATGACGCACGCGGACAGCGTTGCGCGCTCTGCGAGCATTTGGGTGCGCCCGCTGGCGTCGCTCCTCGTCCCGGGTACCGGCCAGCTGATGGCGCACCAGGATCGCGGCGCCGTGTACCTCGCGGCGGAAGTGTATCTCGTCTCCCGATTCATCCAGCTCGATCACGAAGCGACGCGTGAGGCCGCGCGCTTCCAGGCGCTCGCGTTCAACGTCGCCCGCGCGCCCTACAGCCCCGAGAAGAAAGACACCATCTTCGAGTATTACGAGCAGATGGAGCGGTTCCCGGAGAGCGGCGTGTACGATGCAGACCCCGGGCCGGCTTTCGCGCCCGAGACCGATCCGCGCACGTACAACGGATCAGTGTGGCTGCTCGCCCGGCGCACGTTTTGGCAGGATCCCAATGTCCCGCCCGATCCGATGTCGCCGGCATACATCAACGCCGTCACGTTCTATCTCGGCCACGCGATCGGCCCCGATTATCAGTGGAGCTGGCGCGATCACTCGCTGGAGCACGAGGAGTACCGGCAGTCGATCCGCCGCAGCGACGACTCGTTTCGCAGCGCGCAAAATCAGATCGGCTTGCTGCTCGCCAATCACATCCTGAGCGCGATCGACGCGTTGATTTCCGCTCGCCTGGCGGCGGCGGCTGGGCGTGAGGTGGAAATGCAGAGCATGCTGGGCAGGGCAGCTGCTGGTGTGCGTTTTACGATCGCTTTCTAATGTGCCCTGATCAATGATCATTTGATCATTGATCATTCCACAGGACCGCCATGACCTGGTTGACCAGCCCCGAGGCCTGGGCCGGCCTCCTCACGTTGACGGTGCTCGAGATCGTCCTCGGCATCGACAACATCATTTTCATTTCAATCCTGGCGGGAAAACTCCCAAGGGAGCAGCAGGGCAGGGCGCGCCGAATCGGGCTTGTGGGCGCGATGGGGACGCGCATCGCGCTGCTCGCGGGGTTGGCGTGGATCATTCGGCTCACGACGCCGCTGTTTCAGGTACTTGGACGCCCCATTTCGGGCCGGGATCTGGTGCTGATCGCGGGAGGCCTGTTCCTGCTCGCCAAGAGCACGCGCGAGATTCACCAGGGACTCGAAGCCGAGCCCGGGCACGCCGGCAAGAAGCCGCGCGCGTCGTTGGCGGGCGTGGTCGGGCAAATCATGGTGCTTGATATCGTGTTCTCGCTCGATTCGGTGATCACGGCAGTGGGCATGGCGCGGCATCTGCCGGTGATGATCACGGCCGTGATCCTCGCTGTCGCAGTGATGATGTTTGCCGCCGCGCCGATCAGCGATTTCGTGCACCGCCATCCCACCATCAAGATGCTCGCGCTGAGTTTCCTGTTGCTCATCGGCGTCTCGTTGATCGCCGACGGATTGGGACAGCACATCGCGAAGGGATACATCTATTTCGCGATGGGATTCTCGGTGTTCGTCGAGATGCTCAACATCCGCATGCGCTCGCGCACGTTGCCGGTCAAAATTCGTGACGCATACGAGAGTTCAATTGACACGAGAGGAGACGAGGCCTAAGTTTAGGCGGTTTCTACCCTTACGAGAGGAGTAAGGTGCGGTCGCGCCAAGCCATTCTTTTCTTTTCGCCGGCTGGACGGTCCGTACCTGACTTCGTGACCGCATGGGTCAACGGGAAGGGGGTGCCCGTGATCACCATCCCCCAAGCGACTGGTGTCGAAGAGCGGGTGCTCCGCTCCCTCCCCACGCTGGTCGTCATCGATGCCGACAGTGCCGGCGAGGACGGGATGGAGCTCTGCTCCCGGCTCAAAGGCGATGCGTACACGGCGATCGTTCCGCTCGCCGTCGTGATCAATCGTCATGCGACCGACGCCGTTCGCCGCTGGTTCGCCGCCGGGGCCGATGAAGTGATTACCCCGTTGTTCGAGCCGGGAGAGCAGGCCGGCCGGCTCGACGCGCTGGTCACCCGCGCGGAGCGGGATGTCGCGGTCAACCCGTCGACTCGACTCCCCGGCACGACCGAGATCGAGCGCGAAGTGCGGCGCCGCATGGAGCGGAACGAGCTCTTCGCCGTCTGCTATGCCGATCTCGATCACTTCAAGGAATACAACGATCGCTACAGCTATTATGACGGCGATCGAGTCATCTATTTGCTGTCCCGCATTTTGCACGATGTGGTGCGGGGGATGGTCGGGCAGGACGGTTTCGTCGGGCACATCGGCGGCGATGATTTTATAGTAGTCATCCCGATCGAGAGCATCGGGGCGGTCTGCACGGAAGTGCTCGACGTGTTCGATACGCTCGTGCCATATCAGTACAACGAGCAGGACCGGCGGGCGGGCTACTACTTCGGGAAGGATCGGCGCGGGCAGCTGCATCGCGTGCCGCTCATGACGCTCTCCATCGGCGTCGTGACGAATAAACACCGTCGCTTCGCGCACCCGGCGCAGGTCAGTGAGCTGGCGACGGAAATGAAGAGCTATGCGAAAACACAGGCGGGATCGGTCTTCGTGGTCGATCGCCGTCACGATCGGGAGACGGACGAAGAGGAAAGTGGAGACAACGAGGGCTAGCGCGTGAACGTGAATTGTCCATCGTGCCAAACCGTCTATCGCGTGGATCCGGCCAAGGTCCCGGCGGGGGGCACCCGTGCGCGCTGCAGCGTCTGCAGCAATGTCTTCGTCGTCAGCAGGGATGGCGCGGCCGCGCCGGCTCCGTCT
>DASZNX010000277.1:0-7009 GCA_035551075.1 Gemmatimonadales bacterium
AATAAAACGAATTGATCTCACCCAATCCTTCCCGCGTTCCTCCCGGCCAGATCGTCACGACCAAATGGCCGGTGCTGCATTACGGCGACGTTCCTACCGTCGATACAGCGCAGTGGACATTCATGGTCTCGGGTTTGGTCGAGCGACCGTTCTCGTTGACCTACGACGAGTTTCTCGCGCTGCCCCGCAAGACCGTGCACTGCGACATTCACTGCGTGACGACGTGGAGCCGGCTCGATAACACGTTCGAAGGCGTGCCGGTGCAGTCGCTGCT
The DNA here is from genome assembly GCA_035551075.1 of Gemmatimonadales bacterium. Lineage (GTDB taxonomy): Bacteria > Gemmatimonadota > Gemmatimonadetes > Gemmatimonadales > GWC2-71-9 > 20CM-2-65-7. The sequence goes on from DASZNX010000277.1 coordinate 275, forward strand.
CGAGCGCGCGGGATTGAAGCCGGACGCAAAGTACTGCCTGGTCGTTGCCGAGCAGGGATTCACGACGAATTTGCCGCTGGCGGACCTGAACCGGCCCGAGAATCTCGTGGCGTTGAAATGGGCGGGTGAAGCGCTGACGCCGGAGCATGGGTGGCCGGCGCGGCTGTTGGTGCCACACCTCTATTTCTGGAAGAGCGCCAAGTGGGTCCGGGGATTCGAGCTCCTCGACGCGGATCTCCCGGGATTCTGGGAGCAGAACGGGTACCACATGCGCGGCGATCCGTGGAAAGAGGAGCGGTACGGCGGACGGGGCCTCACCCAGCACGAGATCAACAAGTTTCGGAACGCGAGTAAGAAGGTCCTACGGAATGATCAATGATCATTGATCAATGATCATTCGATTGGCTTCCGAGCAAGTGATAAAAGCGCCGGAACACGTCGATCCCGTCCCACAACTGTTTCAGTTCGAGCTTCTCATTCGGCGCATGCAAGCGATCGTCGGGTAACCCGATGCCCGTGAGGATCACCGGCGCGCCCGCCGACGCGAGCGCCGGCACGACTGGAATGGACCCGCCCGCCCGAGCCGGAACGGTGCCTCGCCCCAATACCGACTTGAAGGCCTCATCGAGCTTTGCGAACGACGAGCCGGTGAGCTTGATCTGCGCCGGATCGGCGCCGTGCAGGAAGCGAACGGTCGCGGTCACATGCTTCGGCGCAAACCGCTTCACCGCGGCCGCGAGCTGCCGCTCGGCCGTCTTGAGCTTCTGATTCGGCACGAGACGCATGCTGACCTTCGCGGTCGCCTCGGCTGGGATGACGGTCTTCGCGCCTTCGCCGGTAAAGCCGCCCAGAATGCCGTGTATCTCGAACGTCGGCAGCGCCCACAAGCGCTCGAGCACCGAATACTTCTTGAGCCCGACGAGTCCTTTCCCCTGGACACGCTTCTCGAGGAAATCCTTTTCTTTGAACGGCAGCTTCTTCCACGCCGCGAGCTCGGCCCTGGACGGCCGTTTCACTGCGCCGTAGAAGCCGGGAATGTTGATGTGGCCGTCCTCGCTCTTGAGACGCATCAGCAGACGGCACAACTCCTCGTGCGCGTTGGGCGCAGCCCCGCCGTATTCTCCCGAATGGAGGTCGGTTTTCGACGTGCGGACCGTGATCTCGGCGTAGCAGAGTCCCCGCAGCGTCGTGTAGACCGCCGGCCAGCCCGGCGCGACGTACGACATGTCCGCGACGAGCACCGCGTCGGCGGCGACGCGCCGCGGCTCACGCTTCAACAGATCGAATAGCACCTTCGAGCCGTACTCTTCCTCGCCTTCGATGAGGAAGCGGAAGTTGACGGCAGGTTTGCCCGCCGCGTCGATCGCTTTCAGGAGGCAGAACACCTGTCCTTTATCGTCGGCGGCGCCACGCGCGTACAACCGGCCATCCCGTACCGTCGGCTCGAATGGCGGGTTCGTCCATTCCTGGAGTGGATCGGGCGGCTGGACATCGTAATGGCCGTAGATCAGCAACGTCGGCGCGCCGGGCACCGCGGGGCCTTCACCCCAGACGACCGGATGGGTTTCGCTGCCGACGAATTCGACATTGTGACAGCCGAGCCGGCGCAATTCCGCCCCCACCCAGTCGGCGGCGCGACGACAATCCTGATTATGCGCGGGGAGCGTCGAGACAGAGGGAATGCGGAGAAAATCACTCAGCTCGCGCAGCAGAAGATCTCGATCCATCGCGGCACAAATGTAGATACCGCGCTCGCGCCTAGCCAGCGACAGTGGCCCGGGTAGATTTGAGCCCACCCATGCGCACAACCGCTTCGTACGATCTCTTCCCCGACGCTCGCAGCGAGCGCGCGCTGGCTCGCGCGCGCTGGCTCGCCCGGGAAGGACGGACGCGGGACGCGCAGAACGCATACGACGAGCTGCTGGCGACGAAGCCTGAGCTGAAAGCGTGCTGGGCCGAGTATTTCGAGCTGTTGCGTACGGCGGGGTTGAAAGAAGAGGCGTTGCATCTCGCCGATCGCGCCCGCTCTGTCTTTGGTGAGACGGGGTTCGCCTACACTCTGCGTGGCGCGGCGCTGACCGAATTGGGGCGGTATCCCGAAGCGCTCGCGGAGCTCGAGCGCGCGGTCGAGGTCGACCCCGATTTCGCCCTCGTGTGGCACGAGCTCGGCTACGCCGCCTACAAGATCGGCGACCGCAACCGCGCGCTCCTCGCGCTCGACCGGGCATTCGCGCTCGAGCCACACACCGATACGCTGAGACTGCGCGGTCAGGTGCTGCGCGACGCGGGCCGGTATCAGGCGGCCGAGGTCGCATTCGAGGGCGCCGCCCAGGCGGCCGAGCATGCGGAGCAAAAACAGGAGGCCGAACGGGAAATCCTTGCTACACGGCGGTATGGCTCCTACGCACCGCGCCGTCCAGACGAGCTCACGGCTGCCGAGCGTTGGTTCGCCGATACGGGCTCCGTGGTTCTCGCGTCGACGCCGGGGCCTGTCGCTCCCAGCGACGAGACCCTGGTCGCGACATTCGCCGAAGTCGCCGCCAATGCCGATTGGCACTTCGGTCAGGTGATCTTGCTCGGTCCGGAATTCCCCGCGCTAAACGATCTGACCTATCACACGGGCGCTCCTCTCGTCACGCCCGCGGCGCTCGACCCGGCAGTTTGCCCGCTGATCGTCGGGCTGCGACCGCTGCTCGACGACAAGATCTGGATGGGCATCGTCAGACGACTCGCCGAACAATCGATCGGCCTCGTGCTGGCCATGGAGCACCCGGCCGAGGAGTGGTTCGGAACGACAGCGGACGTCGTGGGCGTGCTGACCGATTCCGGCACCCGCCGCGAGCGCGCGCCCAATCCCGCGCAAGCGCTGGCTGAAGCGCGGAACTCGAGTGCGCGGTTAACCGGACGCCGGTTACGTCCGTTGTGAAGAAGTGCTCGGCAAACATTGTCCGTAAGGACAAACATTCGCCGAGCATGCGCGCATGACAGCTACCGGACCAACTCAGCGCCCGAGCCGAGCACCCATGTCCGGCCGCGCGATCGTGCAAAGCCAGTTCGATCGCGCCGCCGACCTCATCAACCTCGAAGCGTACATGCGGAAGATCCTGATGTCGCCATTCCGCGAGGTGCAGGTCGAGGTACCCGTCCGCATGGACGACGGGCGGATCGAGGTGTTCACCGGCTATCGCATTCAGCACAATGGCGCGCGTGGCCCGTGCAAGGGAGGCATTCGCTACCATCCCGAGGCCGATCACGACGAAGTGCTCGGCCTCGCGACCATTATGACGTGGAAGACCGCGCTGATGGACATCCCGTTTGGGGGCGCCAAAGGCGGTGTCACGGTCGATCCGAAGAAGCTCTCCAAGCTCGAGCTCGAGCGTCTCACGCGCCGCTTCACGCAGCGGGTCGCGATCGTGTTGGGACCGTACCGCGATATCCCGGCCCCCGACGTCAACACGAACGCCCAGGTCATGGCGTGGATTCTCGACGAGTACTCGAGTCGCCAGGGCTACAGTCCCGCCGTCGTCACCGGGAAGCCGGTGTCGCTCGGCGGATCCCTGGGACGCGAGGAAGCGACGGGGCGCGGCGTGATGTACGTGATGCAGGAGTACGCGCGAGACTTCGGGATTTCGCTGAAGGGTGGCCGCGTGGTCATCCAGGGCTTTGGGAACGTGGGCAGCCATCTGGCCCGACTGCTCGACAGCGAAGCGGGCGCAAAAATCATCGCCGTCAGTGCAGTGGAAGGCGGCGTGTACAACGACAAGGGGCTCGACATTCCCGCACTCCTCGCGCACGTGGCTCAGGGAAAGCCTGTCCCGGAGTGGAGTGGCGGAAAGCGGATCACCAACGAGGAGCTCTGGACGATTCCGTGTGACTGGCTCGTGCCGGCCGCGCTGGGAGGCGTGATTACGAAGGAAGCCAACGCCGCGTCGCTCGATTGCAAAGTGGTGGTCGAAGGCGCCAATGAGCCGACGACGCCGACCGCGGACCGGATTCTCGAGGAGCGCGGCATCGCGGTGATCCCCGATTTTCTCGCCAATGCCGGGGGTGTCACCGTCAGCTATTACGAATGGGCGCAGAACCTGCAACAGTATCGCTGGACTCACGAACAGGTAAACCGTGAGCTCAAGGCCACGATTACGAAAGCGTATACATCGGTCCGTGATCTGGCAAAAGAGAAGAAGGTGACGTTCAGAACTGCGGCGTACGGGATCGCGCTGCAACGCGTCGCTGATGCGGAACGACTGCGGGGGAACTAGCCTACTCGTTCATTCCCGGTCGTGAGTACAACGCGCGATACGGATCTCGATCAGCCTGCGTAAACACGCGTATCTGGATGGCGCGAATGGTTTCCGTGATGTTGGCATTGTTCTGTAAATACACCTCATCGAACAGATTCAAGTCCATCCGGTACAATCGCTCGGCGATGATCACCGCGTTATTGAGCGGCGCCTGCGCGAACCAGCGCCAGTCATACGTCTCGAGTGACTGCCCCACCGCGCCGCGAAACTGATCGCGGGCCCATCCAAACAGGGTGGCGCGCACCTGCTCCAGGCGGTCGCCGGCCAGCGGCTCCGCGTATGCCGAATCGAGCCGGCGGGCGAGCTCCGCGTAGAACACATCCAACGTGCGCTCGTCGCGCCAGCGCGCCGCCGCCCGGTGGGCGTCGATCGTGTCGCGGCGCGAGCGAAAGAACGCCTCCGCGCCGCGATACCCCACAAAGCTCGCGAAGCTCTCGTTGAAGGGCGTCTGGCTTTTTACGTACAGCGTGTTGTGCGCGAGCTCATGAATGACTGTCGCGACGAGCTCCATGGTGTCGCGGCTCATCGCCGTCGAGAACAGCGGATCGCTGAGATATCCCAGTGTCGAAAACGCGCCCGAGGGCCGCAGAAAGACGTCGAGGCCCTGTTGCTCGAGATGCTGCGCTTCGGTGCGCGCGCGCCCGGCGCTGAAGAATCCCTTGTACGGCACGACGCCGACGATCGGATACGTCCAGGTGACCTCGCGCAGTTTGTCGCGCCGGCTCGCGGAGAGTACCAACAGCAGCGTGTCACGTCCCACATCGACATAGGTCGTGTACGTCTTGGCGACCGCGAGGCCGAGCGAATCGGCCGCGAAGGCGCGCGCTGCAAGAACGAGGCTGAGCCGCTCGCGCAACGGCGCAGGCGTCGAGGGATCAGCGATCAGCTTGTCGATCGACCGGCGCCGGAACAGCAGCCGCGCCTCTTCGATTCCCGCGCGCGCGATGTAGCGCGCATCGGCGCTGATCAGCAAGAGAAAAACGAAGCACATCGCGGCGGCGCCGAGCGCGATGGCCAGAATCCGCTTGAGCAGCCGTCCCCACCGGGGGCGGGCCCGCTCGACCAGCGGGCCCTCGACTAGGGTGTCCACCGAAGCCCCACGCGATGCGTGCCTCCCCCGAGCACGTCATATGACCGGAACGCGTAATCGAGCGCGAGCCGGCCCAGCACCACGCCGCCACCGAATGACCAGTTCGATGCGTCAGTGACCGCGGGGCGTGTGGAATAACCGACTCTGCCGACCAATCCGACCCCGTTCGCCACGATGCCGGCCTCGAGCCCCTGGATGAGGACGGCACTTTGATCTCGCGTCCACAGTCCCTCGAGCGTCGTGAGCAGGCGATAGGTGCCCTGCGGGTCGGTGTAGTTCAGCGTCAACCCAGCCCGCGTACGGCGGGGCAACAGCGCCCCGGCTCCCAAGTCGCCGCCCAGGTTCTGCACGCTCACGCCCAGCGCCATGATGTCGAACACGGCGATCGCCATGCCGATGTCGCCGGCCCACGCGTCGCTCATCTCCGCTCCGATCTGCTGCCGATCGTACTTCGTGGTAACACCGACCGCCGCGAAGCCGCCGCGATACACCAGCGACGTCGACGCCAGGGCTTCGTACGGATGGAATGACGCGCCGGTCGCGACACCGCGACGGCCGCCCGTTGACGGATCGGGGACGACTTCGGCCTCCGTGCCGTAGTCGAGCGCCTGCGCCCCGAATCCAAGAGTGAAGCGCGTGACGCGCAGCGCCATCGCAGCGGTGGTGATCGCGGTGCCCTCGAGGTACGGCTCGTATGAGCCCTCGAGGCCCAGGTGGCGAATCGTGGCGATGCCGGCGGGATTCGCGAACACCGCGCCCGCATCACCCACCAGCGCGGCGCCGGCGCCACCCAGCCCCGCAGCGCGCGTCGAGCCGGGCAGAGCGGTCAGGATGGACCCTTCACTTTGGGCGGCCAGACTGCCTGCCCCGAGCCAAGCGAGGGGGCCGGATGGCCAGACGGCCACGAGCGCACTGGCAATCGCGATCCACCACCGCGGCCGTCCGGCCGCCGGGCCGCCTGGCCAGCTCATTGCAGCCGAATCACATTCAACCGCGGGACGTACCCCGCGTTGATGAGCGAGCCGGACGGCGTGGTGAGGTGAAGCGTAAAGCCAGGATCGCCGGCACCCTGGGTGGCGCGCATGTACACACCCGAGCCTGCGCGCAATGTACTGCTGAGATCGACATCGCGGCCGGCGCTCACGGGGGGAATCAGCGGATACTGATGCGGAAAAATCGTGGGGCGCTGCGAATTCAGCGAGGCGAACACCGCATGCAGCCCCCAGGAGTCATAGCGCAGCTCCGGGGGCGCGGCGAATTCATCGGTCATCCAGTTCGTCAACGCCCAGCGGCTGACGACGTCCGCGAACGGCGTGCCCGTGACCGCGGCGATATTCTGGGCGC
>DASZNX010000278.1:0-1549 GCA_035551075.1 Gemmatimonadales bacterium
GGCCGGTGCCAATCAAATGCCCAGTCGGATGCAGTTCTCGCACCATCACGCGTGGGAAATCGAGTCCAGTCCCGGGCATTGCGCCTCACTCAACCCGACCAATACCGTGGATCCGGTGAACAACTACTGCCTGACCGCGAAAGGTGGCCGGATCACAAAGGCAGACGGCATCGCGAACAATCCATTTACCCACTACTACGATCACTGGGACGCGATGGTGAAAACCGGCCCGTTCGCGACGCAGTACATCTCGCTCGGCCAGCGCCGCGGTCCCACGAACTTCAACGCTTCGTTCGAGAATACCCGCAACCAGGGCGTCATCTTCGGGCTCGGTGGCTACACGCGCCGCAACCTCCGCTTGAACCTGGATCACCAGCTCAACTCGAACGTGGACGTTTCGCTCAGCACATTCTACGGCACGTCGGACAATGGCCGCGCGGCCGAGGGGACCGGCTCGCCGTTCTATTCGCTCATGTTCGTCCAGCCGGACGTCAACATCGAGGCGTGCTGCAACCCTGACGGGTCGCCGTTCGTCGCGAAGGTGCCGCTATCGGGCGACGTCGCCAATGACGCCAATCCGTTGTATGAATTGGCGAACCGCAAGATCACCGAAGACCGGAATCGTTTCACCGGCGCGGGCAAGTTGCGCTGGCGGATGATGGATTGGCTCGCGGCTGAAGGGACCTTTGGCTACGACCAGGAAGGCTCGTTCTACAAGGATGTGTTCCCGCATCCGTACTACAATTCGTCGGGCGGAAAGCCTGATCCCGGATCCTTGTACGAACGGACCCTGAACGGCTACCAGTACAACACCGGCTTGACGCTTACCAGTATTCGGCGGCTCGGTAGCTCGATGACCAACACTACCAAGCTGGGGACCTTGTATGAATACCAGCGTGATCGGGGGCTCACGTCGACCGCCGGTAAGTTGCGGGTCGGCGGGGTGCCGGAATTCGGGGGTGTAGACATCAGCAGCGTGACTCCCAGCTCGGCCGACACGGTCATCAAGAACGTGAATTACTTCGGCGTCACCACGTTCGACATCAAAGATCGCTACACGCTCGACGCCCTGATTCGCCGCGACGGCTCGTCATTGTTCGGCCCGGAGAGCCGGTGGGCGACCTATTACCGAGTCTCTGGCGCGTGGCGTGTGACCGAAGACATGCATATCCCCAGCATCGAGGAGTGGCGGCTGCGAGCGTCGTACGGGACGGCGGGACTGCGGCCCGGCTATGACAACCAGTACGAGATTCTCGCGGTGACCACGACGGGGTTCGACAAACTCGTGCTGGGGAATCCGAAGCTCAAACCGGCCAAGGCGTCGGAGCTCGAAGCCGGGACGAACATCGATTTCGGGCATGGACGATTCACTTTCGAGTACACCTACGCTCGCAAGGACACCAAGGATCAAATCCTCTTGGTGGATCTGCCGGCGATAACCGGCTTCAGCCTGGGTCAGTGGCAGAACGCGGGAGCCCTGCAATCAGAGACGCACGAGCTGACATTTGCGGCGCGGTTGGTCAACACGCCGACGACCGGCCTCACGCTC
>DASZNX010000279.1:0-2895 GCA_035551075.1 Gemmatimonadales bacterium
CGCGAGCACCGTATCGATCCCACGCTAGCGGCAAGCTTCGTCGACGGACGCGAGCAGGCGCTTGCGGGCGATTACGATGTCGTGATTCTGGACGTGCGCCTGCCGGGCGGGACAGGATTCGAGCTGTGCGCCGACCTGCGACGCAGCGGCGTCCACGTGCCCGTGCTCATGCTCACGGCCCTGGACGCGGTCGACGATCGCGTGCGTGGCCTCGCCGTCGGCGCCGACGATTATCTCACCAAGCCGTTTGCATTCCGGGAATTAGTCGCGCGGCTGCAGGCACTCGCCCGGCGTCGTGCGCTTGCCATGACGCCGGCGGTGCTACGACTCGCGGATCTCGAGGTCGACGTGTCCTCCCGCCAAGTGCGTCGCAGCGGACGCGCGATCGCCCTCACCGCCAAGGAATTTGCGCTCCTCGAGTTGTTGCTGCGCCAGCCGGGACAGGTGCTCGATCGCGGCGCGATTACGGCCCACGTGTGGGACAACAATCACGATCCGTTTGCGAACGTGCTCGAGGTGCTCGTGCGGCGGCTGCGCAGCAAGATCGATGACGGCTTCGAGCCCAAACTCATTCATACGATTCGCGGAGCAGGATACCGGATCGGACCAGCGACATGACTCTCGCGCGCCTCCGCGTCCGCCTGACGGTATGGTACGCCGCGACCTTCCTCGCGATCCTGCTCCTCTTGGGCGCCGGAATTTTCGTGGCGATTGGCGTGCAGGTTTCGCGGCGGCTCGATGTCTCGCTCGGCGCCGCCACCGCGGCGATCATTCGAGCCACGAGCGATTGGGAGGCTGAGCGCGCCTCCGGCCAAGTCGCCGATGCCGTCGAGGAGCTGCGGATCCCGGACCGCGACCTGTACCTCTTCAACGCGGCCGGGCGCCCGATCACACCGCCGGTGGCCGACGATTGGGTCACAACGGCGGCCGCCCGAGCCAGTCGTTCCGGCCGCTTCGATACTGCTCGAGCAGTTGCGGGGCACCGTGAGCGGCGACTGCACGCGGAGCGGTTCGTTGCGACATCCGGCACGCCGTACATAGCGGTCGCTGCGGCCGAGCGACCGGGAATTGCCGACCAATACGCATGGCTCATCGGAACGTTCGGGGCGGCGGCGCTCGTGGCCCTCGTGCTCGTCGTCGCCGGGGGCTTCCTGCTCGCGCGGCAATCCACGATTCCTGTAGAACAATCGATGGAGCAGATGCGTCGCTTCATGGCCGATGCCGCGCACGAGCTGCGCACACCGGTCACGCTGCTCCGCACGCGGACCGAAGTGGCGCTCGGCCAACCGCGTGACCCCATGGGAGACACCGCGGCCTTTCAGGCGATCGAGCGGGAAGCCGCACGCCTGGGAGGGATCGTCGGAGATCTCCTGACGCTGGCGCGCGCGGACGCCGGCGAGCGCCGGGTAGTCCGGAGCACGCTGTATCTGGATGATATCGCTTCGCAGGCAGTCGCCGCCGCTCGCGCTCTCGCGGATCGAAAAGGCGTGTCACTGGTGGTCGGATCGTTCGAAGAGTCGCGGATCTTGGGAGACGCGGAGCTGGTCGAGCGGCTGGTGCTGATCGTGCTCGACAACGCCATCAAATACACACCGCCGGGCGGGAACGTCCGCCTGGACGTTACAGCTCGAGACGGTAAGCGCTCCGTCGTGGTGTCGGACAGCGGCATCGGGATTCCGACCGATCAATTGCCACGGATCTTCGAGCGCTTTTACCGCGGCGACAATGCGCGCAGCCGGGCCGAAGGTGCTGGGCTCGGCCTGCCGATCGCGCGCTGGATCGCCGATCTGCACGGCGCTCGCATTGCCGTGACCTCCGATACGACAGGTACCCGCGTCCAGATCGATTTTCCCGCCGGCGTGTAAGGTTGCTGTAAGGTTCGATTCTTAGGTTTCCCGCCATGCGGACAGCAGTTTTCCTGTTCATCATCGTGCCCGCCGCGCTGTGCGCGCAACAGCCGGTGAGCCGCTCCGATGCAGTCACCGCTGCGCTCGCACGCGGAGCGCGGATCGCGCTCGGGCGAGCGGACACCACAGCCGCGCTCGGTGGCGTGCGCGCCGCGCATGCGTTTCCCAACCCCACGTTCTCTGCCAGTTATACGAAAGACCCGCCGAACTATCACGTTCTGGGCGAGATGCCGCTCGACCTGCCGTGGCTCCGTGGGCCACGGATCGGCGCCGCCGAAGCGGCGCGCGATGCCGCACGCTACCGATTTGCGTTCGAGCGCGCCGCGATCCGCTTCGATGTGGATACGACGTACACGCGAAGCCTCGCCGCCGCGCTGCACGCGCGCCTGTCACGCCGGACCGCGGACGACGCGGACAGCCTGCTCAAGATCGCCGAGCTGCGTCGCGACGTCGGCGATGTCAGCGAGCTCGACGTGCGGCTGGCAGCAGTCAACGCGGGACAGCTCGCCAACACCGCCCTCGACGATTCACTTGCCGCACTGAGCGTGCTGCTCTCGCTGCAGCTCCAGATGGGACTATCGGGCGATACACCGACGATCGCATTGCGGGATTCGCTCGCGCCTCCGCCGGACTCTCTCACCGCGCTGCGCGCCGGCGTGTTGCTGCCGATCGCAGCGGCCAGTGCCGCGCTCCAATCGGCCGAGCGCACGCTCTCCTTCACGCGCGCGAGTCGATTCGCGCCGAGCATCCAGTTTGGATTCGACAAGTTCGATCCGACAACCCCGACACCGAATGAGCTGTTGCCGGTGATCGGCGTCTCGCTGCCGGTCCCGTTGTTCAATTGGAGCCACGGCGACATCATGCGCGCTGCTGCGGACCGCGATCGCGCCCGCGCCGAGTTGGATTTGACCCGCCGCGAGACCGAGGCCGATGTCGCGCGCGCGCAGCGCGAGTTGGCGGCGGCGCGCGATCGCGCGCGCCGTTCCGC
>DASZNX010000280.1:0-10344 GCA_035551075.1 Gemmatimonadales bacterium
TCTGGGCGATCGCGATGAGCACGACGACCACCACGAGCGCGGCCATCCCTGCCCAGAGGAACTTGTTTGTTCCGGAGTTCATCTGATGGGTCCGCGGCGATGGGGCGTTCGGACAGAATCGCACGAAACGGTCGTTCATCCGGTGTCGACCGGCGTGGCAACCGGACTTATATGTCCTTCCCCCTTTTTGCCTGGGCAGCGAAACCGGCCGCCAGAGCCAAAGGAACCCACCTCATACCCTCCCTTATCGCCTTCCTTGCTAGAGGCGGAGCGTAGCATTGAGCACGACCCGATCGTCCGACTTTCGCAGGTCGGCCGCGAATCGAGCCGCGCCACGCTGGTGCTCGATCGCGCGGGTCTCCGCCGTATCGACCGGCGGACGACGTCAACGAAGCGACGTCGAGCCAACCGCCACCGGTGCGCTGACGATTTTCACCGCTCGTTCGGTGCCTTCGCGACGAACGCTTGCGCCCTGGCGTAGATCTGCTGGCCCCGGGCGACGCTATCGCCACGGAGGACAACAATGAAGCCTCCGCGCTCGGCGACGACGTCGATGTCGATCCAGCCGTCGGGAAGCCAGAACGGATCTAGCAGCGCGGGCCCCGTCGAGGGCGGCTGCAGCGCGAGGCGTGCCTGGTGGCAGCGCAGCGTGCGCTCGAGCCACTGTGGGGTCACGCCTTGGTGTGCCGGCAGCCAAAGCCGCGCACCAAGCAGAAGCGCTTGATAGCTGCCCTTGCTGCTCGAAACGGTAACGTAGAGGGGGTCCGCTGATTGAACGGCGCGAAGTGCAACCGCGGCGGCTTGCTCGACTTCCTCGTCGCAAAAGCGGTCGCGCTCCGCAGTGGCAACGGCGACACGATCCTGCGACGACGACGGCAGAGCACGGGCACAGGCCATCAGGAAGGCAGCGAAGACTGCAGTGGCGCGCGATGCCCCTCGCGCGAGGCGCTTGGCTCTCACAGTTTCACCAGGAGGGCGAAGGTGATCCGGTTTTCCGAAGTTCGAAGGTCGGGCGCGAAGTTCGGCACGAGCGATCCCGGCGGACCACTGTTTCCGCCAGGCGGGGTAACGCCGCCTGGCCCTGCGAAGTACGGCACGTTCGCTTCGCGGTGATTGCCTTCCAGTCGGAACGTGACGAACTGGACCGGCATGAGATCGAAGGTGACCGAGAGATCCCATGCCTTGTACGTGTCGCCCGGATTCTCCGTGAAGTACGGCGTTCCCGACGCCGCCGTCGCACCATTGATCGGCGGCAACAGCACGAGATAACGACCGGGGTTGCTGATGGCGCCTCCGCCCAGCGTTAGCGCGAACAGGTCCTTGTCGAACCAGAAGCGGTTGTACGCCATGAATCCAAGGAAATATTGCGAGGGACTGCTCGCGGACCCGCCGAAGCAGCTCACGCCGCCGCCGTACTCGCATCCGGCATCGACCGTGAAGGTGAACGCGGCCTTGCTGAAGAACGCTTGTGGATCGTCGTGGTACTTCACCTGGATGCTGTCGTCGGTGTGGATGCGCATTCGATCTGAGTTCCCGAGGGTGTCGGTCCCCCAGTACTGATTTCCGAGCACGGAGATCGATCCGTTCGGTCGCCAGAGTATCTGCACGCCCAGACCGGGGGCAGTGTTGAATTTTCCGTACGATTGCCAGCCATTGACGATCCACGGCTCGATCTTCAATTTGTCGCTGGGGAAGATCTGGATGCGCACGCCATTGAAGAACCACGGCGTATTCGACGACACGTACGATGGTTGGTAAGCCCAGTTGTCGAACTGGTAGTAGCTAAAGAGTCCCACATAGGACATGAAGATGCCTGCATCCAAATTGATCCCGTTCCAGACGTTCAAGTGATACCCGCCGTACGCTTCGGAGATGTAGCGGTACGCATCGGCGAGGTTCCACTGACCACGCGCCGGACTTGCGTCGTTCCGCGGCGTCGTCTGCGAGTACATCCCGAACTGCGTCATCAAGCGCCCGCGGACGTTCTTGTAGTGGAAGTCGCCACCGACGCCGAGCTGCGTCAGCTGAACTTCACGCGAGCGGAAGATCTCGCTGGATCCCACGATTGTGTCGTCCTGAGGATGATTGAAGTCGTGAACGTAGTTGACGTCGACCCGTAGCTCCCCAGTGAACGCCGGCGTCGCGAGAGGCGACTCGGTTGTCCGGGAGTTGCCAGTCAACCAGGTAAAGTCCGCGAATGCGAACGGTTCCGCTGGCTCTGCTGGATCGGACTTGGCCTGTGCGCTCACGCGACCTGCAGCACCGCACACGAGCAGCAAGGCTGCTAGCCTGGGGGAAGATGGCAACACGAACGCTCCTCGCGTGGTAGGTGGGGGCAACCGGAGCAATCGCCGTACCAGTCCACATTGAAGCGATGTGCCACTCAGAAAGCCGCGACACTGAGAAACTCGGCGCGACACTCAGTTCCGGGCTGGGCCGGACCATATGATTGCCGGCGTGCAAGTCGCAATCTGCGAAAGGCGCTTAACTCGCAGTTCGCAATGTACCGAGCAAGCGGATTGCGCGATTCGCAGCCGATTCGCCCGGCGAAGCGCAGGCATGGCCCATGCAGTGTCGACAAGTAATGAGACACTCCTCCGACTTGATTCGACGAATGCCGGGACCACGCGATGATCCGGAGCTGAGATCGTTTCTTCTCGCGCAGCTTCAGTGGGAGCACTACCACGCGTGGCGACTCCGCCTGGTAAACGTCGTCGCCTGTGGCGGGCTGTGTCTGTGGCTTCTTCTCGGGCTCGTTGCAGGAGGGCCCGATCCTTTGCACCGGGTTATGCTCGGCACGTGGGCACTTTGCTGTCTCGCAACGGGATTCGCTCGTGTGATGGAGCATCGGTGGTTCCGGCAACTTCACCGATTCGCCCTTCCCTAGAGCAACTTTGTGACCCCGGGCCCCGGCGCGCACGTTCCAGGCACCGCGGACAGATCGTGCGCGCCACTGCGCGTGTTGATCGTTGACGACGAACGAAACATCCGAAAGACGCTGTCGATCTGCCTGAAGCAAATGGGTTGCCAAGTTAGTGAAACCCGTTCTTCCGCCTCCGCCATGGAAGCGATCGCCTATTCGCATCACGACGTAGCATTCGTCGACCTGCGGCTTGGCAATGAGAACGGCCTCGATCTGTTGCCGATGCTCCTAGCAAGGAGACCGGGTCTCTACGTGATCGCGATCAGCGCACACGGGACCATCGATATCGCCGCTGAGGCCCTAAAACGCGGGGCGAAGTGTTACCTGCCCAAGCCGTTCACACCATCGGAGATTCGCCGAGCCCTCGAGTCGGCGCGCGCTTCGCAATCCGATTCGGCGCTTCTCTGAGCCCGGCGACCAACTGCACGTCGACGTCTTTCTGTTCCTCGCTGAATCGGATCGCGCCGCGCCAACACGTCCAGCGTGCGTGGGCACCGAAAAAGGGCCGGGGTTGGTGTCCGTTGCTTTACGCTTAGTTAGGTTCCGCCGCTTGCTGGCGCGCCTGGAGGGAGTCGAACCCCCGGCCCGCGGCTTCGAAGGCCGCTGCTCTATCCAGCTGAGCTACAGGCGCGTCGCGGCACATTCTATCCGATGGCGAATTGCACACGGCCAGCGAAGGAAGTCATGACTTCTCCCGTTGCTGCGCGGGTCCCTTCTGCGCGAGGTTGAACGCCGTGTTGATGAGCGAAACGTGCGAGAACGCCTGCGGGAAGTTGCCCACGAGCCGTTTCGCACGGCGGTCGTATTCCTCGGCCAAAAGTCCCACGTCGTTCGCGACGCCAACGAGCCGTTCGAACAAGGCGCGCGCTTCGTCGTGGCGTCCCTGCAAGACGTAGTTGTCCGCCAGCCAGAACGAGCAAGGGAGGAACGCTCCTTCGCCCGCCGGAAGTCCGTCGACGCCGGATGCGGTGTCGTACCGGTCGACGAATCCGTCGCGCAGCAGCCGCTTCTCGATCGCCGCGACCGTGCCTCGAATCCGCGGATCATCGGGCGGAAGGAATCCAGTCATCGGAATCAGCAGCAGGCTCGCGTCCAGCTCTTTCGACCCGTAGGACTGCACGAATGATCCGAGTTGCGCGTCGTACCCCTCGCGGCAGACCGACGCATGGATCTGGTCGCGCAGCGCGCGCCACCGGTCGAGTGGTCCCTCCATCCCGAACTTCTCGATGTCCTTCACCGCGCGATCCATCGCTGTCCAGGCCATCACCTTCGAGTGCGTGAAGTGGCGCCGTTTGCCGCGCACCTCCCAGATGCCTTCGTCGGGCTTGTCCCAGACGGTCTCGAGGTACTCCATCAGCGTCTTCTGCAGGTCCCAGCTCGCCTGATCGTAGGCGAGACCGACGCGGCGCGAGACGTGCAGCGCGCCCATCACTTCGCCGAATACATCGAGCTGGAACTGGCGCGACGCCGCGTTTCCAATGCGCACTGGCCGCGACCCCTCGTACCCGGGAAGCCAGTCGAGCACCAGCTCCGTCAGCCTGCGCTCGCCGGACACGCCGTACATGATCTGCAGCTGCGCCGGATCGCCAGCTACGGCGCGCAGCAACCATTCGCGCCAGGCGCGCGCCTCCGCGACGTACCCCGCGGTCATGAGCGCGTAGAGCGTCAGCGTCGCGTCGCGCAGCCAGCAGATGCGGTAGTCCCAATTGCGCACTCCGCCGAGCTGTTCCGGCAGAGAGGTCGTGGCGGCGGCGACGATGCCGCCCGTCGGCTGGTACGTGAGGGCCTTCAGCGTGATGAGCGATCGCTCGACCATCGCGCTGTACGAGCCCGTCTGCTTGCACTGCGAGCACCATTCGCGCCAACCTGCTTCGGTCTCGCGCAGCGCCGGTTCGGCGTCGACGTGTCCCGGATCGGGCACGTAGGACGGAGCCCAGGTGAGCACGAACGGAACGCGGTCGCCCGCTTCCACCGCGAATCGCGAAACCGTCGTGAGTCCCTCGCCGTGCGTACCGACCGATGTAACGAGCCGCAGCGCATCGGGACCGGCGATGGCTTCGATGCCGCCTTCGATGCGCCGCACCCAAGGGACGACCGAGCCGTACTCGAATCGGATCACCAGCTCCATGCGCATCGGCACTCGCCCGCGCAGGCCGGTCACGATGCGCACCACGTCCGTCCCTTGGCCGGACATCGGCATCAGGTCGCAAACGGTGACCGCGCCGTCCTCCGTCTCGAACTCGGTTTCGAGGATCAGCGTCTGGTCCCGGTACCGGCGCTTCACCCGGCGTATTCCGCCCTCGGGGGCGATCAGCCAGCGGCCGTGGTCTTTCTTCCCGAGCAGCGCGGCGAAGCAGGCATTCGAGTCGATGCGCGGGAGACACAGCCAGTCGATCGAGCCGTCCTTTCCCACCAGGGCGACGCTGCGCCAGTCAGCGATGATCGCGTAGTCCTCGATGCGCAACGCCATCCAGAGCATCCTAATGCGCGAATCGGCCGTCGCGTGGTCGATCGCCTGCTCGAGATACGCGCGGGCGACTGCCTTGACGCGCCTGGGGGCCTGATCTAGAAGCCTGCGCTCCCGGGGCGTCCCGCCCCGAGAATCGCGTGCGCGAAAGGACTTGAGGAGAGGTGGCCGAGCGGCTGAAGGCGCTGGTTTGCTAAACCAGTATACGGCCCAAAGCTGTATCGAGGGTTCGAATCCCTCCCTCTCCGCCAGCTGTTCGTGAAGGGGCCCTTAGCTCAGTTGGATAGAGCGTCGGACTACGAATCCGAAGGCCGCAGGTTCGAATCCTGCAGGGCCCGCCATCGCAGGATCGCGAGTTTCTGCCGAAATTCCGCCTCCCGCAGTTGGCACATCCGATGCTCTGCGGCGATCGTGCACCACCGGTGCACCAAACTCTGCACCAGATGCGTCCTTCACGCCCCTGGAAAGCGCTTTACGCGGAGGCATCGTGCCGAGTTTGAGGCGCGCCACCGCACTGGCGAGGTAGCCCGGGACGAGGTGAGCGTAGACGTCGAACGTCAGCTTCGGATCGGTGTGCCGGAGGATGCGCGCGACCGCGTACAGGTCCGCGCCGGCGGCCAACAGCAGGCTCGCGGTGGTGTGGCGCAGATCGTGGAAACGAATGCGGCGCGGCAGCGCGATCGCCATCAACTTCCGCCCCCGCTCAGGCAAGCCCTCGCGCCCTCTGCGCAGGCAGCGGGCGCAGTAGCGCTGCGAGTCATCCGGCTGCCGCTCCTCGTGCCCGCACCAGCGGCACAGGTGTCGCCAGCCAGTCACCAACCCTGCATGCACCAGCGCGCGGTTGAGCACGTCGCCCACCGGCGTGTGGTTGCTGAGCATCTTCCCGTCGGCGCCAGGAAAGACGAATTCGCTTTTCGAGGAGGAGGCGAGCGCGTCCTCGAGGTACGGCAGGAGCTCGGGTGCAATGGGAATCGCCTCCTCGTGCGCTCCCTTGGTGGTCCGATCGTAGCTGTGGCGCACGGTGATGATTCCGCGGCCGAGGTCGACATCCACCTTGCGTAGCCCGATGAGCTCGCCCTTGCGCAACCCGCTGTAGATCGCCGTCGCGAAGAAGGGACGCCACCGCTCGGGAATGTGCTCGAGCAGCGGCGCCACTTCGTGCGCCTCGAGGAAGGTCGGTTTCCGCTTTGGGATGCGGCGCGGCTTCACGTCCGCCACCGGGTTGGGACCCGCGCACACGCCAGCGCGGCGCCCGCAGTTCCAGGCAGTGCGAATCATGCCGCGTAGCTGATTGACCGATGCCGCGCTCAGCTCGGCCGACTTCGCCTGCAGGTACGATTCGATCTTCGCCGAAGTCAGCGACTGCAACGTCAGGCGCACCAGCTCGCTCTCAGCGAAGTGCGTATTGAAGCGGTTCTCGTTGTTGTCGTGGGAGGCGAGCCTCTTGGAGTACGTCTTGAGCCACCAGGTGAGCAGCTCGCCCAGTGTCATGCTTGAGTCGTGCGCGAGCGGCTCGAGCCCTTCGCGTTGACGGCGATAGCGCAGCGCCAGGTCGGCAGCCATTTCCTCCGCGCGCCGCTTCGTGCGCGCCTCAGGGATGCGAACCTGGACCCAAGCACCCGAGGCGTCCTTGACCTTGGCCGTCCACACGCCTCTTCGCCGGAATGCGCGCGCCATCAGCGACCTCCGCGCCTCAAGTGTAGCGTCTCGCTCTGACGCTCGAGGAACTCACGGACCTTCGCGGGATCGAAGCGAAGCCGCTGACCGATCCAGATGCAGGAGAGGTGGCCGCGTTCGACCAGCTCGTAGGGTCGATTGCGCCCGACCCGCAGGAATCGCGCCACGTCGGCTGCGGTCCAGAGCACCTCGGCGCCAACGACGACTTGCGCAGGCCGAGTCTCCGAGTGATCGCTCTGCCGTCGTTCAGTCCCCCTGCGCTCGACCGAGTCTTGTCTTTCGCCGACCTCGATCGTCCGCTGGGAAGCTATGCGACGCTCGTGAACGGGATCGCCCATACCGCTGCTCTCTTCCTCTTCAGCTCTTTCTCTTCGCGCCGGCTGCTTTGCCGCGGGGTCGACCGGTCGCCTTAGAGATCAGTTGCCGGTAGCGCGCATCGAGCAGCGAGTAGAAGTAGTTCTGCCGTGAGACTTTCAGCTCCTTGATGTCGGCGTCGAGTGCCTCCGCCATCGGTGGCGGCAGGCGCGAGAAGAAGTAAACCTCGAGCGCTTCCTCGACGGAACGGACATACGCCAGCCCCCGGTCGCTCCCTTCCTTGCGAGCGCGCTCGAGCAGGGCTGCAGGGAGCCGGAAGGTGGCAGTCTCGCGTTCGACGGTTGGTGTCTTGCTCATCTTGACCTCCTATAACAGTACATCCTATCGTACAGCAAATTGGAATACAATCAGGGCGACGTTACGAGAGGGCCGAGATGGAGAGCAGGCGAAAAATCCTGGAAAGCGGACCCGGAAATCGCCTGGGTCGACGACTCGATCGAACGCTTTCCAGTCGACGTGAAGGGGGCGCGCGCCAGCGGACTTTCCAGGCTGCTGCCGGTTCCGCCCCGCCAGATCAACGGGTTGGCGAATCAGCGCGCGCGCGGTTGGAGAGGCGCGCGGACGCCTTCGCCCCTTCCCGGCCACCCAGTCCCAACGACCGGATTGGGTGGCCGGGAAGTGGCTACGGCTCGAGGAGTGAATGGAAGCGGTGATTCAGACGAAGAAGGCGGGGCGGAACCGGCAGCTGACAGAGAGGGATCGGGAGCTGTGTGGGTTTTTGGCAGTGTGTCGGTATCTGACGAGAGAACAGATTGAAAGATTGATGTTTCGGGGGAGGAGCAAGGCAAGGTCGTCAACCAGGCTCAAGCAACTGGCGACGAAGATAGGCGGACAGGGGGCGTTGTTGCGGGGAGACTTGGGGTACGCGAGTGCTGAGGGATGGACGACGGTTTGGGCGGTGACGGCGGAAGGGTTCGAGGTCGGGTCGCAGCTCTTGAATCTGCAGCCGCGAAGAATCCCCAAGCATGACGTCGGTCCCGCGTTCCTGCACCACGAGGTGATGCTGAACGAGATCTTCCTCGGCCTAGTAGCACACGACGGAAAGACGCCGGCGAGAGTGCCGAGGAACTTCCGCTGGCTTCTGGGCGAGTACCTCGACCTGCCATTCGAGGAATACGTTCGCGACCCGCGGCAGGGATTGGGATTGGAGAAGCGCAGGCTGCAGCCCGATGCCATGCTCGAGGATCCCGCCGGGCGCCGTCGTTACTTCATCGAATACGAGACGGGCAGCGCAACGATTCGGGATGCGAAGAAGTCGACCTCGACGATGTCCAAGCTGGACCGCTACGGCACGTTCTTGCAAGCTCCGAGCGACAACCTGGTCGCCGGCCAGCGCGAGACGTACTACGCGCACATCTTCAATGACGGCTGGCCAGCGGAGGTGCTGTTCGTCACGAGGACCGAGGCGAGACGCGACTCGATTACCCGCGTGAGTGTGGAGCGCGAGCGCAGCGGAAAGTTCAAGTTCCCGGTTCCGGCATTGACGCTCGCCGAGACGCACGGGGTCCTCTGCCGTGCCCTCTACGGAGCAGACCGGCCGCCGGGAAACGCTCCGCACGGACCAAGCACCGTGGCGGCACCGCGGGCGCCGACAGCTACCTCAACAGAACTCCCCGCGCGTAGCGGCGCCGAGGAACGACTCCGCGGCCGCGTCTCCGTTCGTGGCGAGCAGCTGATCAAATTCGAGAAGCTGCTGCGCAGTTCGCTGGCGGCTCTCAACAGCGCCGAAGAGATGGTGACTCGACTTCGCGTTCCAGACGGGTCAATTCCTAGTCTGCTAAGGGCCGCTCCTGAGACCATGCGCGTCTTGGCCGAGTACGCGCGACGCGGCGAGCATGCGCTAGCCCGCTATGGCTTGACCAAAGCAGATTGATGCGGGAGTCGCCGGACCCAACAAGCAGGCAAAGGCAGGCAAAGCGACCAGGCGAGCGGTACCGCTCTGTAGTGAAGTCGATGCCCTGGAGTATTGGCGAGAACGACTCGGGCACTTAGGTTTCGGCGGGGGTTCAAATGGGCTTTCGGGGGAGGGGAGCATTCTTTACCTGCGCGGTGATCGTTCTTTGCGGTTGCGGGCAGAGTGGCGGGCGGGCCGGTGCGGACCCGCAGGTAGGGGCCGGGCAAACAGGCGATACGGGTGGGTCTGGGACCGCGCCCGTCGACAGCAATCAGGTTGGACGTCAGGTGCTGGCGAGTGGCGAGCATGGCCCGCTGACGCTCGCAGCGGATAATAGCAATCTGTACTGGGGAACTAGTGAGGAAGGTTCCGGACCTGTCGTTCGTGCCATTCCACTAACGGGCGGCGCAGCAATGACGATCGCCGCGCTTCCCAGGCAGCTCGATGTATCCGGAGGCATGAATCACCACGCCAACGTCGATCGTTTGTACGCCGACGTGGACCCGAACTGGGTATTCTTATCCACCCTCGAATGGGAGGCCGTCCCCAACCCTGGTGACGCCCCCACAATTCAATTTGCCGGCGGATTCTATCGGGTGCCCAAGTCCGGCGGCTCCCCCGAGCTCGTTAGCACGCCGAGCGAATTGGTAGTTTCAGATCCCTTCGCCACGGACGAGCACTCCATGTACTTCTTGAGTGCGGTCGACGCGACTGGCATCACCATCTCCTCTGTTCCGAAATCCGGAGGAGCTGCGACGAAGACGCGCCTGGATGCGTCTGACGGGAATCTGGGTGCGATCGATTCGATCGGGATGGACCCGAACTATTTCTACATATCGCGGTCGCCGTCCCTTGGCCCCGCGCACAACTTCTGCGTCTCGCGTGCCCCGGTGTCCGGAGGACCGCTCGAGGATCTCTGGTGCCCGGACTTCCTCGTCCAGCGCCTAACCCTAGCCGGAGGGCTGCTTGTTGGTATCAATGGATACCCTTGGACGGGTACTCCTGGCC
>DASZNX010000281.1:0-18389 GCA_035551075.1 Gemmatimonadales bacterium
GAACGGCACCGTGCCCACGAGACACTGATACGCGACGACGCCGAGCGAGTAGATATCGCTGCGTCCATCCAGCGGCTGCGCCTTGGCCTGCTCGGGACTCATGTAGTGCGGTGTGCCGATCGACATTCCGGTGCCCGTCAGTTTGCCGCCCGACACCGCCTTCGCGATCCCGAAGTCCGTCACCACCGCGTGCCCGTGCTCGTCGAACATGATGTTGTCGGGCTTGATGTCGCGGTGCACGATTTCCTTCTTATGCGCGTACGACAGCGCGCGCGACACTTCGGAGAGGATGCGCCGGATCTCGACCGGCGGGAGGCTGCCGCGTGCCCCCAGGATGCTCGACAGCGGTTTGCCGCGCAGAAACTTCATCACGAAATAGATGATGCGGCCGGATTTTCCGACGCGATAAATCGGAATGATGTTGGGGTGCTCGAGCTTCGCCGATGTGCGCGCCTCGCGCTGAAACCGCTCGACGAACTCGCGGTCGAACGCGAGGGAGAACGGCAGGACCTTGATGGCGACTTCGCGGTCGAGCTGCTTCTCTTTCGCCTTGAAGACGATCGCCATGCCGCCGCGGCCGAGCTCGTCGAGGATCTCGTATTCCTCGCTGAGCTCCTGGCGCACCAGATCGATTTCCGAGATGTCTTGCGCCTCGGGACCCGTGCCGCGGACGCCGGTGGGCGTCGTGGCGGTCAGGTCGAGTCCGCAGGAATCGCAGAACTTCGCGGTGTCCTTATTCTGAGTACCACAGCGGGAGCAATACAATCCGGTCTCCGAGGGAACCGGGCTAACATAGGAGTCGCCCCCAGCAGGGTCAACAGATCAGCGATCGACGACTTGAAATCGTTGTGTTCGCGTAACGCTCCGGCCCGTAACCGGATCGGAGATGGTGACCGACAGGCGGTAGCTCCCTTTTCCCACGTCGCGCAATTCGATGCCACGCTGCACGCGGGTGATGGGCCCGTCGGACGGCGAGTCGAACTCCAGCAGCACTGGCGACCGGCCGCCGCCGAACAATCGGCCGATCGCGCCGAACAGCGATTGCCCGCCTTCACGCTGGAGCCGCACGACGGTGTGATAGCCGGCGCCGCGTGCGAGCCCGTAAATCTCGTAATACAGATTGACGGCGCTGCCCTCGGGGAATCGCTGTAACGGATTGAGCCGGACCGTGTCACCCGACGGCGCGTGCCACACGAGTCCCGATCCCTCGCGCCCGACGACGACGTCGCTCACGGAAAAGCGATGTGGATCGAGCGTGTCGACGCGCGCGTCGCCCGTTACGAGATCGCCCGCGCCGCCGTCCAGCGTCGCGACGAGCAGGCGATACACGTAATGGCCGGCCGGGACCGGCAGCGCGATCCGGCCGGTGAGATAGTCGGGATGCCGGAGCGGCTGCCGCGCCGCGAACACCCGCAGTGTATCGTGGCGCGCGACAACGTGTCCCGAAGAATCGGCCACGATCAGACGAAACTGGAGCGGATAGCGGAGCCCACCCGCAGCCTCGGCCGGCGCCGCCGAGAGACGGTCTCCGGGAATGGCGAACACGACGTGAAGGAGTTGCTGATCGGCGCTCGTGTCGCCGGTCCCGGTGACGAACTCACTGGTGACGACATCCATCGGCAGATCGAATCGGCGCCGGTAGCTGTCGGTGGTCGTGGCGTACGCAATGTCGCGCTGGCCGGTCGCGCGCTCCGCGGCAAGCTCCCGGCCCGGCGCATGCTGGCTGGAGGCCACGCGCAGATACACGGAACCGAAGTTCTGCCGCGACGCATACAGGTCGGCGATCTGGGGATCCATGAAGTTGCTCGCGCGCACCGCGCGGCTGAATCCCAGGACATCGACGAGACTCTCGACGAGCTTGAAATCGGTGGCGTCGTCACGCGCGACGAAGTGGAATTCGAGATCGCCCGAGGGACGATGGTAGAGCCAGCTCTCGTTCGGCTCGACGTTCGGTTCCACGTAGCGGGCGCGCCGGTCGGGGTCGCCGTGTCGCATGTAGATGATGCCGCGGTCGTCGAATTCAACCTGCGCCGACCGGTAGCGTTCCGTGATGTCGTAATGTCGATGCCGGCTCACCAGCCGAAAATCATGCCGCGCCTGGAACCAGCGGCGATAATGCTCGGCCAGGCGCTCGCCGACATCGCGCGCCTCCGCGGCGTCGCGCTTGCTCCAGAAGTCGTCGAGCCACTCCGCGCGCTGGCCCGGGGAGGAGAGCGCATCGAAGGCTTTCAGCTCGGCGGAATCCGCGATCCAGGAGAGATCGAGCCGATACAGCGCGACCGCGCCCGGGGACTGGGCCAACCGGGCGCCGTTGAAGTACGCCGTCCATCCATCCTTGTTGCGGTGCGCGAAGTACGCGGTGCGCGCAGTTTCGAGATACCCGATGCCGGAGTCGCCTCCGAGCGCGAGATACGTATGGAAGGCCGCCAGCGCCGAATCGGCCTCGCCCGCCTCGCGCTCGACACGTCCCCGCACCAGCTGCACGTCGGGATTACGGCCCGCCGAGGAAGCCGCGGCCATCCGCACCGCGCTCACTGCCACGTCGAGTCGCGGCCGGATCCGTTGCGTCAAGGCGGTGTTCGCGAGGTCCACGACCGCCGACGCGAACGACGGGTCGGCTTCGGTCGCGCGCGCGAATGCCTTCGCGGCCTTAGAGAGATAATCCTTGCCCAGGATTTGCCGGAGATTTTCGATCGCGATCGAGCCGGCCTCGCCCATCGCGAGCTCCGAGAGACCATCCCCGTACCATGGGTACGGCCAGTCGGGACGCAGCTCGCTCGCCCATTCGAATTCACCGGCCGCGTCGTCGTAGTGCGACTTGTTCTTCGTGATCTCACCCAGGCGGTAGGCGATGAATCCGAGCCGCAGATGGATGAGGGGGTCGTCGCGATTCTGTTTGGCGACCGCGATGGTCGACGCTTCCAGCCGCAGCAAGGCGACGCTGTCCTTCACGAAGCTCAGCGAATCGCGCAGCTTCTCCAGGTCGGCGCGGTCGGCGGGAGCCTGGACCAGGGCGGCAAGAATGAAGAGCAGAGCCATTCTGCTGGATTATAAACGGCCCCGCGAGGGTTGGTCTTGCGAGGTCCGTCAGAAGTCGGCGGCGAAGGCGCCGTAGATCTGGGGCTGTCCAGTGGCCGGCTGCGCGACGCCCACGCGCACACGCAGCGGCAAATCGTAGCTCACCGTCACATCGGCGACGAGCTCGCCACCAAACGACCGCAGCCGATCGAGCCGCGGCGTCTCACCGGGATTCCACGCGTCGCCGATGTCGCCGAAAAAGGAGAAGGAGAACTTGTCCGCGCCAAACGGCAGATGGCCGAGGGATTTGCCGACGAGACCGAGGGGGATACGGTACTCGACGGTCGCGGTGGCCGCGCGCCGCCCCTTGAGTGCACCCGAGGGGTAACCGCGGACGGGAAAGGAACGGAACGTGCCGACAGTCTGAAAGAAGGCGAGCTCAGCGGCCCCCGACGAGACGCCGCCGACCGAAAGATGATCGGGATACGGGCCGTCCATCGCGCCGAGCGCGAGACGCGCCGCAACGACGGGATGCGCGTAGCCGATCTTCGGGCCCAGACGGAGATAGGAATTGGCGCGGGCTCGCACTTCCGTCGACCAACGCGACGTTCCCTGCTCCCCGCGATATCGATAGAGGAAGCTCGCGGTCGCACCATCCTGCAGCGACACCGTGAGCGGCGCCGAAACCGCGGACCCGAAGGACAAGCTTGCCGACCCGCCAACGAGATCGTGCGAGCGGCAGCCGACGCAAATGTCGGCGAGCGTGGTGTCGGGCTCGGAGACGTACTTCTTTCCTTCATATTCGGCCGCCACGCGCACCGACACGAAGCTGCGCCAACGATGCGCCAGGAATGTCGTGCCGACGGCGGCGTAGCGTTGCTCGGACGACACCACGTGCCCCGTGCTATCGACGCCGACCAGCGACCAGTGGTTCGATGCCGAGAAGTCGAGTGTCGGATCGCCCAGCGCGTTGCTCACGACGACCAATCCTCCCTCCGCACGGCGTGGCGAGCCTGATACGAGCGCGGTGCCGTAATACGCATAGCGCCCGACCGCGTCGCCTCCGGCCGTCGCTGCGCCGAAGAAGAACCCCGCCTCGCCGTGATTCACCGCCAGCGGAATCCAGAAGTGTGGGCGCAGCGACGGCCAGGATGTGTAGCCAGTCTCCCGCAGCGCGACGCGCGGCGCTGAGTCGAACGTCGCCGGCGTGGTCACCGCGGCGGCAGGCCCTGATGATTCGAGTGCCGTGACGCTGCGGAGCTCCCATCCATCATGAGCGAGTGTGGTGAAAAGCAGGCGACCATCGGGCAGCACTGCGGGGGAGCGGGCGCCGAGCGGCTCGTCGGTCAGGCGCGTGATCCCCTGCCCTTCTCTCCAGAGATGAATCTGCGGGAAACCGGCCGCGTCGGTCACAAACAGGACACCGCCCAAACCCCAAACTGGATCGCTCACGAAGTCTGCGGGTGGGCTCAAGACCGACAATGATTGCGATGCTTCGCCGCCCCTCACGCCCGCGCGCCAGCGGACCAACTGCCACGTTCCATTCTGGTGACGCGGCGCGACGAGCCAACGGCCGTCCGGCGATGGCACAACTTCGCCCCACGTCGTCCCCGGCGCGTTGACGATTGTCTCCGAGACACGCGGCGCCAGCGCCGGCGCGTTCACGCCGTCGCCCAGTTTCAGGGCCGCGAGCACACCCCCGCCCGCCCTCGGCTCGAGGAGGCGGCCGGCTTCGGTCAACCGTTTCCATTCATTGGATGGCGGCGGCTCCCAGCGCCACAAGTCGCTGCGCACCGTCCAGCGGTCGGTCGCCTCGAGCTGGGCGACGATGAGCGTATCACCCAGCCAGTCATAGCTGACCTGCCCGTTGACCCGATGCGAGCGCAGCACCGCGCCGCTCGCCGCGTCGGCCACACGCAATTGGATCGCGTCACTGCCGTCGTCGTAGAGATAGGCGATGCGGGTGCCGTCAGGCGAAACGCGCGGCACCGGCTCACCGCGCAGTCGTCCCACGATGAGACGACTCTGGGTCGCCGGCGCATTCGGCGCGGCCGTCGCGATGGCGCGCTTCCACGTGTCGAACAGATCGCGCGGTGCCCCGGCGCGATGCAGCGGCCGCGCGATGCGGAACGGTATCAGCTGTCCGGCCGTGGTCTCGGCGAACCGCGGCACGAGCGAATCGCCCGCGGTTTGCGAGAAGAATTCCCAGAACCGGCTGCCGTACGCGTATGGTGTCAGGCCGTCGGCCCAGCGCGTAAACAGCAGCGCGTCGTACGGCGAGCGCGTGTTTCCCGCGACGGCATCCGCGCCGACGGCCTCCCGGTGGAAGCTTCCCTCGGCGCGTCCGCCCGCCGTGAACCGCGACTCATAGTAGACGGCAAGTCCTTCGATCACCCAGCTCGGCTGGTATTGATTCGGGAACAGCCCGGGAACTCGGCCGAACACGGTCTGCAAGGCGCCCCAAATCCCGCGCGAGCGGTCCAAATGAAATACGTGCGTCAGCTCGTGGACGATCACGAGTCGTTCCCAACTGTCGTACGTCTGGAGCGCGGGATCAGTGGACGGCGGGATCAGCAGAATCGTAAAGCGGTTGGACGGATAGGTCGACGTGAAGCCATTCGCCGTGTCGTAGTCATCAGACAACGTCAGATCGATGATGCCACGGGGCGGATGCAGCTCCGTCGACAGTAAGCGGTACGCGCGCTCGGCTTCCGCCGCGGCCTCGAGCGCCTGGGCGCGATTGGCGGGACGAAAGTGGATGCGGAAATGCTGGGTGTGGAGGGTGCGCCAGCTGCCGCTGGGATTCACCTGAGCGGCAGTGGGGGGGGGCGTGGCGAGAACCGCTAGGAGCAACAACGTGCGTCGTGCGTCGTGCGTCGTCATCACTGCACGAGCCCACGCACCACGTACCACGCACCACGCACGTTTCACTGCGCCATCTCGCGCAAGAACTCCTCAATTCCTCGCGCCACCCCGCGCGCATACCGCATGCGGCCAGCAGGGGTGGCGAGCATGGCCTCCTGTTCCGGAATCATCATGAAGAGTCCTTCGGTCAGCGCCGAAGGCATCCATGGGTCGCGCACTAGCGCGTAATCGCCTCGACCCATGCCGAGATCGTGCACGCCGAGCTCGGCTACGAGAGCGCGATCGAGCGCGCGCGCCAACGCCGCGCTGCGGGGGTGGAAGTAGTAGACGCTGGTGCCGTTGTTCGTGAACGGGTTGATCCCGTCGGGCAGCGCATTGGCGTGAATCGAGACGAGCACATCGGCATCGTGCAGCTCGGCGAATTGCGTGCGCGGGAAGAGATCGATGGGCGTCGAATCAGTGCGCGTGAGCATCACGGTGGCCCCGCTCTGTTCGAGCAATGTCTTCGCCTGCTGCGCGACGGCGAGCGTCGCGACCGGTTCCCAGAGTCCCGAGGGTCCCCTCGCGCCGAGGGGCGGATGGCCAGGATCGAGAACGATGATGCGCCCGGCGAGCGGACGGCGCAGATCGATCGCCGGGGGACGGCGGATCTCGAGCACCAAATCGCGGCCGCTCCAGCGCGTGCGATAGCCCCACACGCGTCCAGCGAGCGTGAACGTGATCGTGACCTCATCGCTGGCAGGCTGCGCGTAGCTCATCCGCGTGACGTACGGGTCGGTGCCGCCGTGCTGCATCCAGTTGATGTCGGAGGCCACACCGTAGAGTCGGAGCGTCAGGCTGCGCTCTTCTTCTTCCACCTTGAACGGGACGTGGGCAGGTAACGGTACGTGGACCACGACGGAGCGAGGTCCAGCCACGAGCCGGACCGATCCCACCGTACCGCCGGGTGGCGGCGTGCCCGGGATGAGCGGCACGACATCGGCCGTGTTGACCCACACCGCAACGCCGCGTGACAACTGCAAGCGCGTTTGACTCGCCCAGCGGCCGTTGGCCGTCGCTGTCGTGCCCGTCGGGAAGAACCAGTTGTATGTGCCGTACGGCACCGCCTTGCCGACGGTCAGACTGTCGGTCTTCCCCGTGTGCGCCGTGTCGTCATTGAGGACGACAACCGTGGGATGCGCGCGGTCGACCGTATCAACAACAATCGGCCAGACCGCGCGTGCCGTGTCGGTCCCGACGATCGCTTCGACGATTGGCTCACATAATGGAGTTGACGGTAGCCACGCCACATAACGATCGCTGGCAGGAGGGAGGCGGTACGCAGTCGTGTCTGTGCCGAACGCGCGCACGCCCCAAGCGGGCTCCTCGGGCAGTGTGTCCGGAACGAACCAGACCAATTCCTTCGTGCCTTCCATGCGCAGCCGGACGCGAGCGCCGGGAGTAGCTCGCACCGAAAGGAGAATTCCCTCTCCGCCCGGAAACGCGACGGTGTCGGTCGGGGTGAAGCTGGTGGTGTCGATCCAGGCCACCGCGCCCGGAGCTGGTCGAAACGGCTGCGCGACCGGCGCCACGAATGTGGTCTCGGCCAGTTCCGTACCCACGCCCGCGCGTGCGACGATATGAAAATGCGCCTTCCCGCTGGAGTCCACTTGCAAGGGGAGCCATGCGAGCCAACTGCCGCTCGCGTGGACCGCCACCGGACGCTCATTAACCGTCAGCGCGACGTCTCCGCGGCCGCTGCCGACACTTCCGAAGATGAAGGAAGAGTCCTGCGCCTGAATCGGATCGGCCGTATCGGGATAGACAATCGTGACTCTCAACGGAGCGCGCGCGGGCGAGGGCGATGTGGGAGCCGATTCGCGACGTGCCGGAGCCGCGCAGCCCGTCGCGGCAAAAAAAAGTGCGGCACAAACGAGTCGCATGTGGCGCAAGCTAGCGTCCGGCAATAAATTGGGCCACCTGAGTTTATGACCACTTCGCTCGTTTCATGTCAGTACTGTGGCCGGCAAAATGAGGCCGGCGCGCAGTTCTGCTCAGACTGCGGGAAGCCGCTCACCAAGGCCGCGGCAGCGCGCGCCGCGGTGGCGTCGGGAGCCGCCGGCATTGTTTCGCGCACGAGTGGTCCGCCGGAGCCACCCGCCACTCCCTCATCCGCGCCGTCTCCTTCTGGAGCGGTCGCCCCGTGTCCGGTCTGCGGACATGTCGCGCAGAAGGGAGGAGCCGGAGGAGGAGCGGCGGTCGGACGTGAAACCCAGGAAAGACGTTCGCTCCCTGACAGACGCGCCGATCACTCTCTCACTTTGATTCTGGTTTCCGAAATGGCCACGGAGGTGGCGCGTTTCGAGCGGCGAGCCGCGACGACGTCGATCGGCAGAACCGAAGGCGACATCCGGTTCCCGGAAGATCAGTTCCTCTCGCCCCTGCACGCGAAGCTGTCGTGGGAAGACAGTCGCCTGGAAGTCCGCGACCTGGGCAGCCGGAACGGCACATGGGTCTTCCTCGACGCGCCCTATCGGCTGACTGACGGCGACGTGATCCTCATCGGCTCCCAGGTGCTGCGCTTTCGCCGTCTCGGCTATCCCGGACCCTATACCGCCGAGGCCGACGCGACGAAGCGGATGGGGAGCATGGTGCCGAGCGCCGACATCGCGAGCCTGACGCAGCTCCGCGCCGACGGCAGCCCACGCGACGTCATCCAGCTCTCCCCGGGGCGCGACATCCACATCGGGCGCGAGCGCGGCGACTGGATCTTCCCCTACGATCCCTCGATGAGCGCGCAGCACGCGACCGTGCGCTCCGAGGACGCCGACTTCGTCATCGTCGACGATCACAGCCGGAACGGCATCGCGATCGCGGCGCGCGGCGCGATGACCCTGCAACACGGCTCTCGCGTCATGGTCGGCGACAAGCTGCTACGGGTGGAATTACCCGGTGGAGGGGGAGGAGGAGGCGAGCCGGCAAAGGCCGCAATGCCGGGGACGGCAGGGAAGTGAAAATCTGTCCGGTGTGCTCGACCGAGTACACGGATCTGGTCAAGTTCTGTCCCAACGACGGGAGGGCGACACATATCTTCCTGCAAGCGGCCGATGCCCTCCAGGCCGCCCACGACCTCGGCATCGTGCACCGCGATTTGAAACCCGACAACATCATGTTGACGAAGGGTAGAGACGGCGCCGAATCGGACCTATTCCACGGTATTGGAGCAGTGTAACTGATGGCCATGTTCGGACGCTCCGCCAGGATCAAAGTCGAGGTCGCGGCCAAGACCGATCTGGGTCGCACGCGCGACCACAACGAGGATCGGTTCCTCGTCGCGGACCTCACGCGCAAGGCAGCCTCGCCGCAGCCGGACGCGCGGCCGCAGGAGATCGGACCGCGGGGCACGCTCCTCGTCGTGGCCGATGGCATGGGCGGCGCCGCGGCGGGCGAGCTGGCCAGTCAGATGGCGACCGACGCGATCTACGCGCACCTCGCGAAAACGTGGAACGAAGACGACGCGACGGCGCAGCGCTTCGCCTATCGGCTCAAAGAAGCGGTCGAGGTCGCGAATGCCAGCATTCACGCCCATGCGAAGGCGCATCCCGAGCTGCGCGGGATGGGCACGACGACGACCGCCGCAGGCGTGCTCAACGATCACCTATATCTCACACAGGTCGGTGACAGCCGCGCGTACTTGATCAGGGGCGGCGAGGCGCATCAGCTCACCAAGGATCAATCGCTGATGCAGCGGCTCGTCGAAGCGGGCGAGCTGACGGAAGAGGAAGCCGCACAGAGCGAGCGCCGCAACATCATACTCCAGGCGCTCGGCCCCGATCCGAAGGTCAAGGTCGATCTCACGCACCAGGAGCTCCGGCGGGGCGATATCCTGGTGCTGTGCTCCGACGGCCTGTCGGGCCAGGTAAAGAAGGAAGAGATCGCCAAAGTGGTGACCTCGGCGCCGAGCCTGGCGGCGGCAGCCGACCAGCTCGTCGCCCTCGCGAATGAGCGCGGCGGACCCGACAACATCACCGTCGTCGTCGCCCGATTCGATGGCGACGGATTGCGAACCTCGGGGATCGGCACGCCCGAAGACGTGGGTCATCAGGTCTACCCGCTGATCGATACCGAGACCAGCACCGAGCCGGTGCCCGTATATAAAGGAAGCCGTCCACCTGTTCCCCGAAACACGGAGTCGCGCGCGCGCACGCGCACGATTGTGCTTGCCGCGCTGGCCGTGCTCGCCGCCCTCGCCTGGTATCTCACCCGGGCGAAGTGAGAGCTCAATTCAAGTTCCTTTCCGGCGCGCGTGCCGGGCAGATCGAGACCTTCCGTAAGGGATACATTGGGGTCGGGCGCCATCCGCTGTCGGATGTGCGGTTCGACGCCGATCGCGACCTCGACGTTTCATCCCGTCACGCCGCGATCGTCCGCAAGACCGAAGGCTTCGTCCTCCAGGACCTCGGCAGCCGCAACGGCACCTTCGTCAACGGACAGCGCATCACCGTCGACACGGTACTGCACAGCGGCGATGTAATCGGCTTCGGCGCAAACGGCCCGGCGCTCGAGTTTCAGATCATCGCCATGGAAGGCGATGCCCCCGTCCCGGCACTCGACGGTGCCGAAGGACGCGAGGTTCTTGCCGCAGCGCCGCGACAGAGCACGGGAGTCCGCATCGCGGCCGAAGTCGCGCGTCAGACCGCGCAGCTGCGGCGCACGACGAAGCTGCTCATCGCGCTGTTGCTGCTCGTCGGCACCGGCTTCAGCTGGATGCAGTGGGACGGCCGCCGGCGCGCGCACGACCTCGCGCTGCTCCAGGCGCGCGCCGACAGTCTCGTGATTGAAGCGCGGCAAATGTCGGCGCGCTATCGCAGCGAGCTCCAGGGCATTCGCGACGCGCTGCACGCGTCACAGGAGGAGACCGCGCGCCTGCGCCGCGAGCTGGCGGCCGCGGGTGACGATGCCACGTCGGTGACCCGCTTGCGCGCGGAGCTGGACGCCGCCGAGCGGCGGCAGCGCGCGCTGGCGGGAGCCGTCGGGGGCGGCGGCATCGATTATCGCGCGATCTCACACAAGAATCAGGATGCCGTCGCGATCGTGCTGGTGGAGTTCGAGGACGGCGAGCGCTTCAGCGGCACCGCGTTCTCGGTCGATTCGATGGGCACGATGGTCACCAACAAGCACATCCTCGTGGGCGAGGACGGCACGAAGACGCCGAAGCGGATCGGCGTGATCTTCTCGGGCAGCACCCAGTTCTGGCGCGGTGAGATGATCGGCGTTTCCACCGATGCCGACATCGGTGTGTTCCGAGTGCTCATCAAGGGCGGGACGCCGCGTGTCGCGGGCCTCGCCAGGAGCCGCGAAGGCCTCGAGCGCGGCGACCCCGTGGCCATCCTCGGCTACCCTCTCGGGTTCGACTTGCCGATGGAAGCGCAGGGCGGCCAGCCGATCGCCGAGCCGACGCTGACGGTGGGAACGGTGAGCAAGGCATTGACGGCAGTCGTACAGGTGGACGCGTACGGCGCGCCGGGATCGTCCGGGAGTCCGATTTTCGATCACGAAGGCCGGGTGATCGCGGTGCTGTATGGTGGGGAGCGGGAGTCGAACGGCAAAATCATCTTCGGCGTGCCCGCGTATGTCGCCGCGGATTACCTCAAGAGTCTCAATCTGCCGCGCTGAAGTCCGTTGCTTCAGTCCTTCAAAATTGCTTCGCCTTTCACGAACCAGGAAAATCCAAATGCCCAGAGCGCCGTGGTCTCGAGCCAGAACACCGGGCGCAGCGCCGCGAGTGAGGTGTGCGAGAGCGCGAGCTGATAGAAGGCAATGAGTGCGATGCACACCAACATTACGACCCCGCACACCCGATACACGCGGTTGCGCAGCAGCTTCGCGTGTGTCTGCACCGGCCCCGACTTCGTGAAGAGGAATAGGGCGAAGTACGCGAGGACGAGGAACAACCCCGTGGCAGACAGATAGTGCACGGTTGCTTCGAATGGCGTGCCGCGATTGGGAAACAACGCGACCGCAAGGGCAAGCACGCAGGCGCAGTTGCCGGCGATGTCGTCCTGCCGTTCGTAGCCGTGGTAGGTGAACAGGAACCAGGCGATCGTGAAGAGAATGCCGACGAAGGCGTCGCGCGTGCGCAGGCTGTAGTAGTCGCTGACCGTGGGAAGGAGCCGGCCCTCGAGCACGAGGCCCCACACCGCAACCACCACCGGCAGCGCCATCCCTAGAACGCCGACGACTTTGCGGAGCGTCAGATACGAGACGATGACGTCATCGCGCGCGCTCGGAGGGTGGATCGCCGTCATGGGCCCTAATGTATGTTCAGCGGGCCTTGGGATTCCACACGGCGACGCCCACGCGCGAATCCGCCGTTCCATAATAGAGGAACCATTTGCCTTGGAACGGGACGAGCGCCTCCACGAATGTCGTGCCGGCCGCGTACTGACCGGTCCGCTCGTAGGGCTCGGTCGGCTTGATGAACGCGGTGTCCGAGCGCGCGATCAGTCGCAGCGGATTCGTCCGATCGAACAGCGCCTGCCCGGCACTGTAGGAGCGCGTGGCGCTGTCTCCCGCGTTGTAGAGGACCACAATGCCGGCGGGCGTGAGGAGCGGCGGCGGTCCTGCCTCGACGAGCCACGAGTCGAATCCCGCGGGCCGAGGGGTGAGGGCCGCGACGGCTCGACCGGCTGAGTCTTCCACTGGAGTCCAGTCGAGTAAGTCGCTCGATGTCGCGAAGCGGATCGTGGGAACGCCCCAGTACATCCAGTACTTGCCGTTCACTCGCGTTGCAATGGTCTTACCAGCCTCGACGCGCGCGAGGATGGCTCCGGACTTCGACTCGTTGCGCAGGTACTTCCCACCTGCGGCGTGTGCGAATGCCGGCCCGTGCTTGACCCACGAGACGAGATCCCGGGACGTCGCCACGGCGAGCCGCGGGACGTCGCGGTTCCACTGCGTATACGTCAGGATGTACGTGCCGTCTTCCGACTCGACGACGCGAGGATCTTCGACGCCTCCCGGCCACTCGTTCGCGCGTTGCGCATCGGTGTCCGGATACAGCACCGGCGTCGGCCGGCGCCTGAAGTGCAGGCCATCGCTGCTCTCGGCGAGCCCGAGTCGCGATGTATGTCCCCCGATCTCCTGACGGCCACTCGCGTCCTCGGCGCGATACAGTAGAAAGATCCTGCCGCCCCGGACGATGGCCGCGGGGTTGAACGTCGCGTACGCCTCCCACGCCACAAGGCCGTTCATCGGCGAGTCGAAATGGGACGACGAATCAGGGACGATGATCGGGTTGACGGCCGGCTTGATGAAGGGACCGACCATCCACTGGTGCTGCTCGCGCGCTGCGCTCAATGCCACAAGCGCGAGCGCCGTGGCAACCAGCCCTCGCACATACATCAGTGGAAAATGCGACGCTAGGATGTAGCGACGCTAGGAGAAGGCGACGCTATAAGCTGCAAGCTGCCAGCCTCGCCTTATCCTAGCGTCGTCTTGCCCTAGCGTCGCATTAACCTAGCGTCGCTTTATCCCGTCAGGGCAACGCATACGCCACATACGTGTCACTCGATTTCGAACCGAGCTTCCCACCACCCGCCGCAATCACCACATACTGCTTCCCCCGCACCGCAAACGTACTCGGCGTCGCGTAGCCCGGCGCGGGCAGCGTCGCCTCCCAGAGCAATCGCCCGGTGCGCTTGTCGAACGCGCGCAGCTTGGCGTCTTCAGTCGCCGCGATAAAGAGCAGACCACCGGCGGTGACAATCGGGCCTCCGTACTGCTCGGTACCCGTTACGGGCACGCCGCGCGCCGTCAGCTCCGCAAATTCACCGAGCGGAATGCGCCAGCGGTAAGCGCCCGAATTGAGATCGATCGCACTCAACGTCCCCCACGGTGGCTTGATCGCCGGATAGCCGCTCGAGTCGCGCCAGCGCTCATAGCCGACGAATTCATAGGGTGACCCTCGCGGACGTGGACGCGAAACCGTATCGCCCGGCGGGACTGAGTAGCCCAGATACTCGAGCACCGCGCGCCGCTCCCGACCCGGCAGATTTGCGAACGACGGCATGAACCCCCGACCCGATTGCAGGATCTCTCGTGCGGCTTCAAGCGGAACGCGCGCGGTAACGGCGAGCAGCGGCGGAGCGCGGTTCTGGCCGCGCCGATCCGTACCGTGGCAGCCGGCGCAGACTGCCGAGTACACCATGAGCCCGGAGCGGGGGGCGACGGTCGCAGCAGGCATTCGAGCGACGTCGCGCATCGCCGCGATCCAGGGGACATCGCTGGCGTTCACATAGAGGACAGCGTCGGGATCCACCGCTGCCCCGCCCCACTCTCCTCCTCCATCGAACCCCGGCAGCACGATCGTCCCTTCGCGGCTCGGCGGCATGAACAGCGCGCCGGATTTGAGAGAACGAAAGCGTTTTACCTCCGTGACGTCCGATTCCCCTATCGACTGGCGTGCGAAGGGAATCGGCGCGACTGAAAACGGCTGCGTGGGCCACGCGTGCTCGCCGCGCAGGTCTGACGCAGGGACGGGACGTTCTTCGATTGGGAACAGCGGCTTCCCCGACTCGCGGTCGAAGAGAAATACAAACCCGCTCTTCGCGATCTGCGCCACGGCGTCGATGTGCGATCCCCCGCCCGCGCCCCGGGTCACGGTGACGAGGTTGGGTGCGGCGGGAAGGTCGCGGTCCCACAGATCGTGGTGCACGCTCTGGAAATGCCAGAGACGCCTGCCCGTGGCGGCGTCGAGCGCGAGGAGGGAGTTCGCGAAGAGGTTGGCGCCGGCGCGATCGCCACCGTAGAAATCCGGCGTCGCCGAACCCGTCGGGATGAACACGATCCCGCGTGCCTGGTCGACGGTCATGCCGGCCCACGAATTCGCGCCGCCGGCCGAGCGCCACGCGCCGGGGGGCCAGGTGTTGTAGCCTTCCTCGCCGGGATGCGGGATCGTGTGGAACGTCCAGCGGATCGCGCCGGTCCGCACGTCGTAGGCGCGCACATCGCCCGGCGCCGAGCCTTCTTCCTCGCCCACCCGCGTCCCCTGAACGAGCAGGTCCTTGTAGATGACACCCGGGCTCGTGGCGACGACGTACGCATCGCCGACGTCGCGCGACAAACCTACGGTAAGATCGACTGAGCCCGAGTCGCCGAATGTGACGACGGGCCGCCCGGTCTTCGCGTCGAGCGCGTATAAGCGACGGCCCGCCGTGTAGAAGATTCGCTGGTCGTTGCCGTCGGCCCAGTAAACGACGCCGCGGTTGACGTGGGACAAATCCGTGCGTCGTGCGTGAGCCTGCCCCGAGCGAAGCGAGGGGTGCGGCGTGCGTGGGTTGAATTTCCAGATCAGCGTGCCGCGATCAGCGCGGAGCGCGACCACGGATAAGGCGGGCGTCGTCGTATAGAGCACGCCGTTCACGACGATCGGCGTCGCCTGAATTTCGCCGTGGCCATCCGGTGGCAGGTCGCCCGTGTGATACGTCCATGCCACGCGCAGTTGCGCGACGTTCTGAGTGTTGATCTGGTCCAGCCGAGAATAGCGAGTATTGCCGGGATCGCCGCCAGTGACGGGCCAATCGGTCGACGGCGCAGCGCTCGGCTGCGCGCACGCCGCGATCGCGAGGAGGAGCGGGGGGCCGAGGAGGGAGAGGCCGACTCTCAACCTACACGGCGCTCGTCACGATACTTCACGAAGACCGTGCGATTGGGACGCTGGGGGCCAAGGGTCGTCATGCCGAGTTTGCCGGCAATGGCGCGCGCGGCCTCGTTGCTGTCGTCGATGCAGGCGATGACCCGCTCGAGCTTCGCGGTGTTGAACGCCCAATCGAGCGCGAGCTGGCACGCCTGTTTCGCCATGCCACGCGTCTGCACCTCGGAGCGCATGGCGCACACCAGCTCGAAATCGTTAGCGCCCGTCGCGCCGGAGCGAAGCAGTCCCGCAAATCCCAGCGGGACCTTCCCCTCCATCACCGCGAAGAGATGATGCGACTGCCGCGCGTCGGGCCCGGGCAACGTGCCGATGGATTCCCAGACGTCGTCCTGTCCCTGCAGCGAGTTGAGCAGCGCGGTATGCGTTTCGTTGAGCGGCTGGAGCTCCATTATTTGAACCCTCGAGCGTTGACCCAGTTGAAGAACGCGTCGATCCAGTGATCGCTGGTCGTACCCTGGTGTTTCAGCCCGAAGCCGTGCCCGCCAGTGCTGAAAATATGTACCTCGGGCGCGTTGCCTGCTTTGGTCAGGGCATCCTGGAATTTGACGATCGCGTCACGCGCGATCGGATCGTCCTGGGCCCAAGTCATGAAGACGGGAGGTAGCTTCGCGGGAATCGAAGGCATCACGCCGAACGGGGCGCCGTACACCAGCACCGCGAAATTCGGCCGCCCCGCGCTGTCTGCTTGCAGCAGCGCTCCGCTCGCGACCATGGCGCCCGCCGAGAAACCCATGAAACCGATTCGGTCGGGTCTGACGCCCCATTCGGCAGCGTGTTGCCGCACCACTTTGAGCGCCTGAATGCCGTCGGCGATGCCATAGCGGCCGGCGGTGTCCATGTCCATCGCCGGAATCCCCTCTTGAGTCTTCTCGATGATGCGGTACTTGAGCAGAAATGCGGCGATGCCGTGCCGCTGCAGCCAATGTGCGACCGTGTCACCTTCCAGGCTCATCGCGAGGGCGACGAATGCCCCTCCCGGGGCCACGATGACGCCGGTTCCCGTTGCTTTGCCTTTCGCGGGGAGATAGGCGGTGAGGGTCGGCGTCACGACGTTGAAGATCACCGTGCCGATCGGTGTGTTTTCGATGACCCGTTCCTTCTGGGTCCAATGTTCCGAACCGGGCGCCGGGCCCGGCCATACGTTCACGGTCTGCGCGGAAGCGGCATTGATGGCGAGGATCAAGCAAGCTGCAGACAATCGCAGCATCCCAGTGTCCTCCGACACGTCGACTTACGTGTTGGCTACGACGGCTGGAAATCCCGCGATAATCTACTGTTCGAACGGGTAGGGTGTCCCCTGGGGGAGCCCGGCGAATTCGACCGTGCGGCGCATCAACCACCAGACCTCCGAGCGCCTGACGAACGGCACAAATCCCGCCTTCTTGCAACCCTTGAGCGAAGCGACGTTGGTCACGCCCACGAATGTCTGTACCCAGCGCGCTCCGAATTCGCTCGCCGCTTCCGCAATGCGACTCATGGCATACGCCATGATGCCCTGTCCGCGATACGCGTCTCCCGTGTAGGCACCCTCGAGCAAAGCTTCGCCGGGGCCTAGCATCGGGAACAAATCGCCCCACTGTCCGCGCATTCGATCATTGTGCTTTGGTGCGACGAGCCATTGCATGTAGCAGACTTTGCCGTCGGGCGCGATCGCGACCCAACAGGTCGGGAGCTCGGCCGCGACCAACCGCCGCTGCGCGAGCCGCTCGAACATCGCGTCGCTCGAGAGATCGGGCTGCTCGATATCGAGGATCGACAAGTCATCACCAGGCGCGAGCGGTCGCACGATCAACGGGATCTTCGGCGCGGGGGCAGTGTGCGGCACGACGAGATCGCGGCGCAGGCCCAGCGCGAGCGTTTCGGAGCGCAGCCGGGTGCCCAGCGCGCGCTGCAATATCGTGCCCGGATGGCCGCGGACAAGCAGATTGAAGACGTCTTGTGTTTGGAGGAGAAGCCGCTGCTGCATGCGCGGCCACACCTGCATGATGCGTACCGCGCGATGTCTCCGATTGGTACGGAGCGCCGCTAACTCGCTCGGGCGACGATGTACTGATCGATCCGTCCATCCGGCAGCGTCATCGTGGTCAGATCCATCACGACACCGCCCGCCTGAATCCGGTAGGAGCGGATCATCATCCCGCCGCGGAGGTACTTGTCCGTGGCCGTGAACTCGGTCGGCGGGCCCAGCGGAGTGAGACTCGCCGCGTAGTCCGACAGCACTTCCGGCGTGAAGAAGGCGCTCGCTTCCGGCGTCAGGAGCGCCCGATCGATCGTCCCCTTGGTCAGGCCGTCATAGATGCGGCGGGCAGACGCGAGCGCGGCGGCGTCGGTCGTATCGACCGTGGCAAAGAGAACCCGACCGATCCGGTCGGCGATCTGCTCCGGCGCGCCCGCCGCGCCCGGATAGATGTTCGTGAAGACCACAATCGCGACACTGTCGTCGGGATAGACCCGATTATTGGTC
Organism: Gemmatimonadales bacterium; assembly: GCA_035551075.1. Taxonomy (GTDB): domain Bacteria; phylum Gemmatimonadota; class Gemmatimonadetes; order Gemmatimonadales; family GWC2-71-9; genus 20CM-2-65-7. The sequence continues at coordinate 18,042 of DASZNX010000281.1, forward strand.
GTATAACCCGAGACCGCTCCGCTGTGGGCAATCCGGCGATGGCCGCCCGTCGAGCCTACCCCGACGCCGAGCCCGTAGCCGGTTGCAGTGCCGTCCGCCAGCAGGGTGCTGGTCTGTTGGACTTTGTAGGACGCCGGCTTGAGGATCGACCGCTTGATGACGGCGATATCCCACGTCGCGAGATCGTGGGCGGTCATGGCAAGCTGCCCCGCACCAAACAGCCATCCCGGCGCTTCCTTGGGCGCGGGACGCAGCGGCCCTAATGCGTTGCGCAGGTATGCTCCGGCGTCAGCTGCGCCGAGGGGAGCGGCATTGAAGTCCGCCACCGACGTCATCTTGAGAGGCGTG
>DASZNX010000282.1:0-1676 GCA_035551075.1 Gemmatimonadales bacterium
TCCTAGCGTCGCTTTATCCGAAAAGTCCTAGCGTCGCCGTATCCTAAAAGACCCAATGCGCGCCGAGCTGCGCCTGCTGTGGGTCGCCGAAGCCGCTCCGCAGCGTGCCGTCGAAGTTGAACAACAGGCTGGTCGCTGCCGGATCACGGAAGTTGTCCGCGCCCGTCACGTTGAACACCTGGGCGATCAGCTCGAGACGGCCCTTCGCTACGTTGAACGGCCACGTCAATCCGAGATCCCACGAGAAGTAGCTGTTGTCCTTGCGCAGCGTGTTCCGCTTCAGAACCGTCCCGTCGGCGCAATTCCGGTCCGCAGCCGACGTCGCGCGTTGGCCTTTCGGCGGAGCAAAGGGGCTGAACGGGCTCGGACCGCAACTCGCGGATGTCGGTTGCGCCGAGTAGATGCTCAGCCGGCTGTTGAGGTACAGACCGCCGCCGATGTGTTTGACCACCCACCCGTTGAAGCGATGCCGCTGGTCGCGATCGCTCCAGTTGTATTCCGGCCCCAGATTGTCGGCGCGCGCGTACCGGAATGTGAAGGGATCGCGCTCGTTGTCGTCGTCCGACTTGTCCCACGATAGTGTGTAGTTCACCTGGAACTGGAAGTTGGGATCGCGCACGCGTTTCAGCCCGACGGTGATGCCGTTGTAATTCGACTTGGCGCTCGACTCCACCGTCGTCAGCGTCCCGAGCGCCTTCGGCCCCGTCCCGAACGGCGTGCCGAACACCGCCGCGTTCCGATCGATGAACCGCGTCAGGTGATCGGTACTCGCATGCGTATAGCTGAGCAGCAATCCCAAATCGCTCGCTACCTGCTTTTCGTAGGCCGCGGTCGCGCTGATCGTGCGCGGGTTCTGGAAATCACGGTCGAACACGAATACCGACGGAAACGCGACCGACGAAAGCGGCACGTTGGACGGGAACAGATTCGGGAAGGACGGCGGCGGCAGGAATCCGACCGTTGCGCTCGACCCGAACAGCGTGACACCGCGGTAACCGTCCGTCGACCGCGTGGATGCGAGGTTCAGGCCCGGAATCCGCGCGTAGAAAATGCCGGCATTGGCGCGCCAGACCTGACGTCCATCCCCCTTGGGATCGTAGGTAATGCCGAGGCGTGGCTGGAACATCTTGTTGTCGGACGGAATCGTGCCGTTCGACGGGAAGCGGAATGTGCCGGACGAGTTCGTGACCGTCGAGTCGTAATAGACTGCGTAGTACGTCGAGTCACGGGGCGAAAGCAGTCCGGGCTCATGCTGCGCTTCCCAGCGCAATCCGTAGTCCACCGTGAGCCTGGAGCTCGGCTTCCACGAGTCCTGGATGAAGAGCGCCAGCTCGGTCTGAGGGATCTCCTGCGTTCCTGCATCCCGCACGGAGCGATTCACGCCGGCCTGCTGGAGGTAGAGAAGTACCGGACCCACGGGCGCTATCGTGTCTCCTGTAGTCGCATCGACACCGCAGGGGGCCCGCCCGCCGTTGGTGTTGCTGGTTCCGTTTGGACACTCCACGTAGAGGGAGTCGCTCCCCACGTAATTGAGGAATCCCTGCACTGAGCTGAAGATGTACCGGCTGTTCGAGAAGCCGATAAACGTCTGCACCGAGTTCACATGGTTGTACTCGGCGCCGACCTTGAAGAAGTGATTTCCCTTCTGAAACGACACGTTATCGAGGAACTGGGCC
>DASZNX010000283.1:0-2032 GCA_035551075.1 Gemmatimonadales bacterium
TGACAGTGTCGGTGAGCGCACCATCGACCGATATCGCCGTCACCGGATTGAGCGCACCGGCATCCGTAGGGAAGGGCGGTACCGCGACGATCACCGTCACGGTGCAGAATGTGGCCGTCCAGAACGTAACCAACAGCTTCAACGTCGTCCTCACCGACGCCACGGCTGGCGTGACGATCGGCTCACAGGCTGTCGCGGGTCTGGCCATCGGCGCGACCGCGACTCGCTCCTTCACCTGGAATACGGCGGCGGCGGCGGTCGGCAACCACACGATCGTAGCGTCGCAGACCCTGGCGGACGACAACACCGGCAATGATCAACGGTCGGCGGTCATCAATGTGATACCGCAGCCGGCCGATCTCTCGTTGTCGGCCATCACGGCGCCGAGCCAGGTGACTGTGGGCGATACCGTCCCCGTCGTGGTGACGGTACAAAACGTTGGGGGCCAGGACGTCACGACGAGCTTTGCCGTCGTACTGACCGACGGCACGGCGGGTAACGCCGTGATCGGTACCCAGACGTTCGCTGGTCTTTCGATCGGCGCGAGCGTATCCGGAACGATCAGTTGGAGTACGGGGGGCGCGGCCGTGAGCGGGCACATCCTCACCGCCACGCAGCAACTGCCCGATGCAAACTCGAGCAACAATGCGCGCGCGATCGCGATTACCGTGAACCCGCCGAGCGTCCACGTCGGCAACCTCGACGCCTCCACGACGAGCGCCGTGGACACGTGGACTGCGACCGTACGCATCACAGCGCACGATTCGCACCACAATCCTCTGAATGGCGTGACCGTGCACGGCAACTGGAACTCGGGTGCGGACGTGCAGTGCGTCACCGCCGACGCGGATGGCGTGGGACCGGGAACTTGCACATTGAGTCTCACGCTGATTCCGATTACGACGCGGAGTGCGTACTTCGGTGTGGGCAGTCTGAGCGCCCCGGGGTACGTGTACAAATCGGCTGCCAATCATGATCCGGACGGCAGCAGTAACGGCTTTAGCATCTTCGTGAGGCACTGATGCCAGGGGGGACGGGAGCGCGGGCGGGACGTCTGGTCGCGGCGGCGGCTCTCGCCGCTGCGCTGCTCGGTTGCTCGAGCTCGCAGCGCTATTCGCGGCAGGGGGAGGACGATGTCGTGACGGGTCGCAGCATCGAAGAGGTTCTCGCCGCGCATACCGATTCGCTCATGTCGTTGCCGGGTGTCGTGGGAACGGCCATCGGCCTGTGTGATCGAGGCGACCGCTGCATCAAGGTGTTGCTCAACGACGGGAGCGCGGAGGCGAAAGCAAAGATCCCATCGCGTCTCGAGGGCTATCGCGTCGTCACGGAGATCGCGGGGACCATCCAGCCGCGCTAAATGACTCTCAGCGCACCGTGGTTCCCGCCGCTCACCAATCGCGAAGTGATCATGATCGTGGCGTGCTGCGCGGCGTTCGTGATCCTGCTCGTGTCGATCACGATCCTTCCGTTCGAGTCGCGCTTTCGTGCTTGGGCCAAACGCCACGGCTACCGGTTCGTCCAGGCCGTCCCGATGGATTCAGGCTTCTGGAGCCGAACCTGGCACGTGACGGTGCGAGATGCCTCCGGCGCGAAGCGCGTCGGCGTCGCGCATGTAGATGGGGTCCTGCCGGACCCTGAATCTCTCGAAGTGGCGTGGGAACAGCAGCACCCACCTGATCCGTCTCCATTCAATGCAGAGATCGCCCAAGGACCGTTGCGCATTTGGATGACCTGGTTCCTGGCGCTGGGCTTTTACAAACTGCGCGTTGTGGTCGACCACCGACGTGACGATCATAGCCTGCTCTTTACCCTACTGTTCATGTTGGGCCCGCCGCTGCTCTTCACCGGCGTATGGTTATGGCGGCGCCGTCCGGCGGCACATTGAGCAATCCGGCGACAGCGGGACCCGGGAGACGGGGCGGTACCGCGCGCGCGATTCTATTCATGCATGCCGCGATGGTCACGGGAGTGAGTATCGCCGGTGTGGTCTTCGTTGTCCTGGTGCGTCTCGTGCACACGTCGTTCGGAT
>DASZNX010000284.1:0-2300 GCA_035551075.1 Gemmatimonadales bacterium
AATGATCAGGAGGGGACCGGGCGGCGCCGTTGCGGCGGCACGCTGCTGTGGATTCAGATCCATGGGCCCCGAATATAAGCCGAAGCCCATGAAAAAGCCCTACTGTGCGCTACGTAACTGACTATCCGCTTTTGCCAGCAGCTTCTCGCGGAGCATCGGATAGAACTGCACGAACGCGTTATCGAAGGCGGCTTCGGTCCTGTGGCACGTATAGCAGGCTGCGTCGCTGGGCGCCTTCGCGCTGGTCGACGCGGTGTCACCGAAGCCGTAGAACCCCCAGCCGGTTGGATCCACGTTTTTGCGTTTCAGATGGACTTCGAATCCGGGGATGCGATCACCTTCGTAGAACCCGGCGCGCGCGGGAGTCGATTTGCGCGAGGATTCGAAGAATGTGAGCACGAGCATCGCGTTCTCGGGAAAAGCGCCGTGTTCCATTGTATAGCGATACGCCCATGGCTGCAGGTAGACGTTGTGAAACATTCCGGGCGACGCGCCTGGAGCGGGAGGATTCTGCGACTGAGCGTAAGAGAGACCGGTCGAGGCACCCATCAGCACCCACTCCTGGTAGCCATGCGGGCGCATCAAGCGGCCGTCCTTCGTGAACTGCGGCAGCTGGTCTTTCGGCGGATTGTCGGGCTGGCTCGCCCGAAAGGCGATCGCCGATACTATGGCCACGCCCGCCACAACCTTCATGATTGCGTCCATACCGCGGCTCCTTGCGTAATGGTGGTGACGGCGTTGCCACGACAGTACGCCTTGAAACGATCAGCCGAAACCACTCGTGCAGCGAACTGCTGTCCGGATGCAGCGAACTGCGGTTAGCAACCAGTCTGGGGGAGTTACTTTCGACGTGATGCGACCTGTCGATCGATCACGCAACTGGCGCGCCCTCGCGTGGGCGCTCGGCATCATGGCGTTGCTCGGCGCCGTGGCGACGACGCGTCACCACATGCAGATGATCGAGAGCTCGCTCCACGGCGATTTCCTCACCTGGAGACATGCGCTGTACCAGGAGGCGCCGCACTGGGTGTTCTGGGCGCTCGCGATCCCGCTGGTCTATCTCGTGGTTGATCGCCTGGCACGCCATCACTGGAGCTGGCCGGCGACCGTGTTCGCGCATGTCGCGTTTGCGGCCATCGCGATTTTCCTCGCGACCACGTGGCACGCGATCTGGTTCTCCAAGAGCTTCGGCGACGCCCTGTCCAACACGGCCACCCTGTCGCTGTTCTCGTATGCCGCGATACTCGGCGCCGTGCTCGCGTACCACTACTCGCAGCTCTTCATGGACCGGGAGGTGGAACTGGCCGGCGCAAAGCTGTCCGCGCTCCGCGCCCAGCTCCGGCCGCACTTCATGTTCAATGCGCTGAACAGCGTCGCCATGCTGGTGCGTGGCGGGCGCGGGCCGGAAGCGGTCGAGATGATTGCGCGCGTATCGGACCTCTTGCGCGATTCGCTCGACAACGACAACCGCGCGGAGGTGTCGCTCGAAGAGGAGGTTGCGCTGGCGCGTCGCTATCTGGCGGTGGAGGAGGTGCGCTTCGCCGACCGGATGGAGGTGAGCGTGGACCTCACCGAGCAGGCGAAGGCGGCGCGCGTCCCGCGCCTGATCTTGCAGCCCGTGGTGGAGAATGCCGTGCGTCATGGGATCGGGGCGCGGGCCGCGGCGGGGCACCTCGATATCACCGGGCGAACGACGGATAACGAGTTGATTGTCGTGGTGCGCGATGATGGGCCGGGGCCAGGCAATGGCCACCGAGGCAACGGCGTCGGATTGAAGAACACGCGGGAACGATTGCAGACGGCCTATGGATCAGCGGCGCGATTGACGCTCGAGCATGGTCCGGACGGCGGCGCTGTCGCGACGCTGGTCTTGCCATTATCGCAATGAAACCGCTTCGCGTCCTGATCGTCGACGACGAGCCCCTCGCGCGCACGGGACTACGCGACCTCGTGCGGCAGGATCCGGAGCTCGAGTGCGTCGGCGAATGTGGCGACGGCCTCGCGGCGATCGCCGCGATCGAAGCGCTGCAACCCGATCTCGTGTTGCTCGACGTGCAGATGCCGGAAATCGACGGCTTTGGCGTGATCCGCGCGATCGGCCCCGCCCGTATGCCGGGGGTCATCTTCGTTACCGCATACGAGGAATTCGCGCTCGCGGCATTCCGGGTGCACGCGCTGGACTACCTCGTCAAGCCGTTTACCGATCGAGCGCTCACCGAGTCGCTCGATCGCGCCAAGCGGCTCGTTCGCGACGGGCAGGTGCAGCAGCTCACCGACCGGCTGGCCGAGCTGGTCGGTAC
>DASZNX010000285.1:0-10856 GCA_035551075.1 Gemmatimonadales bacterium
GAGCTTGTGCCGCGAACCCCTCGAGGTTTTCTGACCCCGGGCGCAAGCCCGGGGTCAACGGACCTTCCGGGGGGCTTAGTGGATCCCCCCCATCAGCCTGCGAATCCAAGGAGTGATCGCGAGGAGCACCAGCGCCGCTGCAAACGCCGTGAGCGCAACCGCGCCGAACAGCGTCGGCAGCGGCAGCCGGTCGAAGAAGCCTCCCGCAAATCCCGCGAGCTTGTTTCCCGTCGCAATCGACAGGAACCAGACACCCATCATCGACCCCACGACACGCTGCGGGGCGAGCTTGGTCACAATCGAGAGCCCCACCGGACTCAGACAGAGCTCGCCGATCGTGTGGAGGAAATACAGCCCGACGAGCCACCAGGGACTCACGAGCACGCCCTGTCCCTGAGCCATCTTGGCCGCGGGAACGATCAGGGCGAATCCCAGTCCGACGAAGATCAGCCCCAGCGCGAACTTCACGGGACTGGACGGCTGCCGCGGACCGAGGCGGATCCATAGCCAGGCGAGGAGCGGCGCCAGGCCGAAGATCATGAACATCGAGTTCAGCGACTGATACCAGGTGGACGGAAATTTGAAGCCAAAGGCGTGATTATCGGTGAGGCGGTCGGCAAACAGATTGAGACTCGACGCCGCCTGCTCGAACGCGCCCCAAAAAATCGACGAGAACACGAACAGCACGGCGATGGCGAAAATCCGATTCCATTCCGCGCGCGTGAAATGCCACCACGGTTCGCTGTGGGAGGGAGCTAGCGGGGGGGGGGGCGCCTCGGTTTCGGATTGCCCCAGCCGTTGCAACGCGGAGCTCAGACGCGGGCGGCCCACACGGTATTGAATGAGTCCCGCGACCATCCCCACACCCGCGCATCCGAATCCGACATGCCAGTTGACGTTTTGCCCGAGCGTCCCTACGACGAAGGGAGCGATGAACGCGCCGAGATTGATGCCCATGTAAAAAATCGAGAACCCGGCATCGCGCCGGTCGTCGTCGGTGTCATACAGCGCACCCACCATCGTGCTGATGTTCGGCTTCAGCAGCCCGGTGCCGATGACGATGAGCCAGAGTCCCAGGAAGAATGTCGCTTCGGTGGGAATCGCCATGCTGAAGTGTCCCATGGCGATGATGACTCCCCCCACGAACACGCTCCGATATTGGCCGAGCAGACGGTCGGCGATCCAGCCGCCCGGGATGGCGGCCGCATAGACTCCGAAGCCGTACCAGCCGACGATGTTGGAAGCCCGCTGGGCCGTGAACGCGAGTCCGCCCTGCGCGACTGTGGCAGTCATGAACAACACGAGCAGCGCCCGGAGACCGTAGAAGCTGAAGCGCTCCCACATCTCGGTGAAGAAGAGGGTCGATAGCCCGCGAGGGTGGCCGAACCACCCTCGATCGGTCTTCGAAGAGATGACGGCCGGCTGGGTCATCGCAATCCTTTCAGTCGAAGAGATCGTCCTGGCGTGCCGGGTCGGGGTGTTCCACTGGCCGGAGCAGTGTGCCGAGCCGCTCCTCCCACTTCTCGACGTCGAAATGATGCTCGTTGTGAAGCGCCCGGCGCAGGACGGGCGAGAATTCGTGAAACGCTTCCAGCAGCTCGCGGGTTGCTTCGCGCAAGGACTCCAACCGGTAACTGTCGTCGGTCGCGCCCATGTCTTCCAGAATGCTCTGCTCCGTGCGGGACGCGACGATGGGCTCGGCCCGTCCCTCGATGAAAACATTGGTGCGCTGGCCGGGACCGCGGCCTTCTTCGATCGGCATCAGGCCGAGGATCCGATCGGAGCGCCAGTACTTCCCATAGCCAAGGAAGACCATGCGGCCGCGCTTCACGTCCATGGGTAACCTCCGCTCACCGCGCACTCTTTCTATTCTTGCGAATATCGGCCAGTACGACCCGATCGATCTTGCCATCCATTCTCACGCGCACGTCGTAATTCTCCCAGTACATGAAGTTCGCGAGCGCGGTGAGAAAGGTCTGATTGAGCGACGGCTGGGGCGCCGACAGCCACTTCTGCGATTGATTCTTCGGCTCGACGAGGAGGATGGCTTCCAGCTCTTTCTGCAAGGCCGGCGTGATCGGGATCAAATCCGCCGAATCCGTAGTGAAGAAGTACAGCTTGTGCAGCTCGTAGAGTCGCTCGAGCTCCTTGATCGGATCGGGCGCGTCGTACACGCGGATGTCGATGTACCGGTCCGTGGCGCCGAGATATCCGCCGTTGGCGCGAACGACCAGCAGCGCGGCGGACTGCATGCCGCGACGATCGCCGCCACCCGCCTGCCCCGCGACCAACGCCGCAATCAGCCGATCTGCGAGCGATCCTTTCGCGCGCTCGAACGTGTCTGCCATGTTCCGGACCGTTGCATCCGAGACCATGATGTTCGCTTGCGCGGCGTAGTCGCGGCCGGTGATGAGTTGGCCTTTACCGCCCGTCCGGCCGTCGGCCCGTCCGCCCGTCCTTCCTCCAGCCCAATCAAACGTCGAATCCCCCGTCCAGCTCGCCGCATTCCCATGCGCGTCCACCATCCCCACTTGGCGTTGCGATGGCCGCGGATCGCCGCGCATGATGATCCGCATCGCCTCGGGCGCGGTGGCGCCGCGCGCGAGCAGCTCGAGTCCCTTCTCTCCGTAATCCGTATTGCTGAGCGACTGGGTCGCCACGGCGCCGACTCCCGCCCGCGCCCACGGGACGAGACCGCCGACGTTGGGAAACTTGGATTGCACGGCGATGCCGAGATCGCCGGTCACCGAATCGTAGGCGACGATGGAGTAGGTGTGGGCGCGTTTAAGAAAGTCAGGTGGTGGAGGTTGTCGAGGTTGGGCGAGGTTCTGAAGCAAGAAGGCGAATAAAAGCACAGCGCTATTCCTTTCCCATCTTCTTTTTCAGCTCCTCGAGTTGCCGTTGGGCGGCGGCCTCGCGCGCCGCGCGATCCAGATCCGATTTGAGCAGTTCATCCTGGAGATCCATGCCTGGCCGGGCTCCGCCCGCGCCCTGCACATCCCGCCACGCGTGCTCCGCGCTCCGATCCCCTTCCATCGACGGCCGCTCGCGCTCGGCCGTCTTCAGCTGTTCCTGCATCTCCGCCAACTCCCGCTCGGCGAACGCGAGCTCGTCGCGCTGCGCCGCCAGTTTCTTCTCCAGCACGGCGATGCGCTCGCGATGTTTGCTCGCGAATCGGTCGGCAACGGATACCGTTTCCTGATCCTGAATCTCGCCCGCCAATCGGCCGCGCCGTTCGGCATCCGCGAGCCGTTGGCGCTCGAATCCCAGCTCACGCTGGGTGCGGCTGACGGCCTCGTGAATCTCGGCGACGGCGACTTTGGCATCGACGACCGCTTCACGCATCTGGCGGGCCAGAGCGCGCAGATCGGCGGGACCTGCGGCAGCATCCAGGGCAGCGCGAAACGCGTCCCGCAGGCGCTCGAACAAGGCCCCCCCCTCTTCCCTTTCTCGCTCAGCTCTTGCGGATGGTCTTCGCGAAGAATGGAGAGAGGACAGGCTCCACGGAGCGCGACGAGCACTTCGGACAAGCCGGACGCCGTGAGCCATGGTCGGCCATCGATTCCGTGCGGGCGAAGTGCGCGTCACACTTGGTGCAGCGATACTCGTATAGTGGCATAGCGCAATGAAACGTAGTTGACGCATTGCACGCCTGCAACAAATTGCGGGCCATGCTGGAGCTCCCTCTTCGCCTCAGCGGAACGGTCTTCGTGCTGGCGGCCGTCGTCACGGCGTGCGACGAGGGTCTCCAACCCCAGCCGATTTGCGGGGCGGGCTTCGTCGGCGTTTGCGGGACGATCCACTTTCGCGGCACCATTCCCGACAGCACGGACAACGTCTTCGTCGCCGCATACGTCACGTTCCCGCAGACCTGCAACGATCTGATCGCCAATCGCCAACCGTTCATCCCCGCATCCGTTCCGTATACCGATTCCGCGGCCGCGTACAGCGTGACGCTGCCACCGCGAGCCTATGAGTGGGTCCTCGCGGTGTGGAAGAAAGTGGGCACGCTGCAGCTGTCGCCGGCGGATACGGCGTTACTGCGTGTGGCCGGTTACTACCGGAATCCCGCGGACACGACGCAGCCCGGGGTCGTCACCGTTCCGAGTGGGGGCGCCGCCGCGAACATCGACTTCATCGCCGACTTCGCTCACCTCCGGCCTGCGACGGACTTCGTCACGTGCACCGCGCGCTAACGCTTTTCCTTTTTCTGGCGGTCCCGGCGGCCGCGCCCGCCCAAAGCGGCGGCGTGGTGCACGGCACCGTCCGCAGCAGCCAGGGCGGACCCATTCGCGGGGCAATGGTCGGCATCAGCGGCAGCACGTTCTACACGCAGACGGATGCCGACGGTCGCTACCGCCTGGCCCCCGTGCCGCCGGGCGACGTCAGGGTGCGCGCCGCCGCGATTGGATACAGCCCACAAGCCATAGTCGTCACCGTTCGCGGCGCCGATTCCGTGACTGCCGACTTTGCCCTCGAGCCCTCACCGCTCGAGCTGACTCCGCTGGACGTCGTCAGCACGAAGTTGCCGCGCTTCGGGGACCATCCGGTGACGAGCGTCGCGCAGGTCAGCGAGCAGGAGATCGACCGGCGGGCCGTGAATACGATCGACGAAGCGATCGATAAAGTCCCGGCGATTCAATTCCTGAACGGCCAGATCAACATCCGCGGATCGACCGGCTACGTGCAGGGCCTCAACTCTCGCGTGCTGCTGCTGGTCGACGGCGTGCCGATGAATGAGGGGGATCGCGGCGGCATCAACTGGGACCTCGTCCCCGTCGATCAGATCGAGCGAGTGGACATCCTGAAGGGCGCCGGCTCGTCGCTCTACGGGTCGTCCGCGCTCGGTGGTGTCGTCAATCTGACCACGCGGGACGTGCCGACCGGCGTCCACGAGCGCGTGCGATTCACCGGCGGGGTCTATGCCAACCCGCCGCATCCGGTGTGGGAATTCCGCGACCAGTCGGGATATCAGGGTGGTGGCGATGGCACCTGGTCGTATGGGACCGACGAGTTCGGCGCGAGCATCAGCGGCGGCGCCCGTCACTCCGACGGCTATCGCGAGCACGACAGCGGCAATCATTGGCAGCTCGCGGGCAAGAGCCGCTGGCAGCCCGCGCCCAAAACGCGCGTCGACGTCAGCGGCGCGTGGGCCGACGACAAATACGATGCCCCGCTCAGCTGGTGTACGCAGGGCCAGTGCGAAGATCTCGGCCAGGCCTATCAGCCGTTCAAGACCGATACCGGTGGACGGCCGTCGTGGACCGACTCGCGCAAAGGGTACGTCGCCGCGCAAGCGCGAACGGTCGTCTCAGATCGGTTCGCGTGGCAGGCGCGCGGCTCGTGGTACCGTACGGACTTCTTCGATCAACGTCGCGACACGTCCGAGTTCGGCGTCTCGAATCGCTTTGGCGGCGAGATTCGCGTGGAGGCCCACCCGGACTCATCACGCACGGTGTTGGTGGGCGCGGAGGGTGCGTACTCCAACGTGACGAGCGACATCTTCGGCGATCACTCGCAATCGGAGTTTTCGGCATACGGCCAGAGCGAGCAGGCACTCGGCCGCGCTCGCCTCAACGCCGGCGCACGCATCGATTTTCTGGCGATCGACGGAGGGTCGCTCAGCGCGGTCGTCAGCCCGCGGCTCGGCGGCTCACTGCCGCTGGGCCGCAACGGAGGAGCGCTGCGCGCGTCGGTCGGGCGCGGATTCCGCGCGCCTTCGCTGGCGGAGCGCTTCGTGGACCTGGTCGCGTCGGAATTCGGGCTGCGCGTCGTGCCCAACCCGAACTTGCGGCCCGAAACGGCATGGTCGTTCGAGCTGGGTGGCACCACCGCGCCATTTCTGACGTTCATGCGCGCGGACGCCGCGTTGTTCTGGACGGAGGCGCGGGACCTGATCGAGCCCACACTCATCGTGGCGAGCAGCGGCCCGGAGATCCAGCTGCAGAACGTCGCGGAGGCGCGCATTGCCGGATTGGATGCCACGCTGCTCGCGGCACCGCTCTCGGCGCGACTCAAAACAGCGCTCAGCTACACGTATCTCTCGACTGAGCGGCGCGCGCCAGGCTCACCCAACGGGCCGCTGGCATATCGTCCCGCGCATCAGCTGAAGCTTGCCGCCGATTACGCGCTCGGGCCGGCCGGGGTGGGAGCCGATTTCCGTTTCGCGAGCAGGCCGGAAAGTATCGAGCTGGAAGGCTACGTCGATCCGCGGCGTGTCCCCATGAAGGTGCTGGACTTCCGGGCTCAATGGACGCATGGACCATTCGAGTTGCGGCTGCTCGTCGCCAACGCCCTGAATTACATCTACAACCTCGTGCCCCAAACGCTTGCTCCCGTCCGGACCACGACTCTTACGGCCGTTTGGTCTCATTAGCGTTAGATTGCACGTTTATGAATCGTCATTTCGCCATTATGGCGCTGATCGTGACCGCCTGCGGCCGGGGCAGCGGAAGCGGCGGCGGTGGAGGTAGCTCACCGACCTGCGGCATCGCTGCGATCGCAGGTCCCGCGCTGATCTCGTCACAACTCGGCAACGCACGCGCTGTGCTCGTCGATCCGCCTCGGGGAGTGCCCGACTCCCTGCCCACACTCGTCATCCAGCAGAAGTCGCGCGACTACGGCGCGGTCATCGTCACGCGGGACGCCGAAGGAAAGGTTTCGATGCTGTACCGCGGCAACGGTTTCCCCTCCCGTGGTTACGGCCTGCTCGTGGTCGACGATACTTCGCAGCGCGCGATGGGTGTCCTGGTGCTCGATCAGGAAGAACCGCAGCGCCATCCGGCGATCGGCTCCATCATCGGGGGCGGCGCCCTGCTCAACTTGTACGGCGTGCGCGTCGATTGGGCGAGCGTGAGCAATCCGCGTTGCCCGTTGTTCGGTCCTCCTCCCGCTTCGTGACCTCCCCTCCTCCTGCCGTGGCGGTGACGGCGCCGCGCCGGCTGGTGGATGGGCGCGAGCGGGTCACACTCAACACGGCGTACGTTCGCGCGCTCGAGAACGCGGGCCTGGTCCCGTTGGCGATTCCGACAATGCTCGCGCCGGAACACGCCAGCGCCGCTCTGACCGCGGTACGCGGCCTCGTCCTCACCGGTGGTGAGGACGTCGCGCCGGATCGCTACGGCGCCGCCCCTCATCCCCGCCTTGGCGCCGTTGATGTGGCGCGTGACGCCGCGGAGGTCGCATTGATCGATGCGGCGCGCAAGCGCCGGCTGCCTATCCTCGCGATTTGCCGAGGGATACAGATTCTCAATGTGGCGCTCGGCGGCACCCTGTATCAGGATCTCGATAGCGAACGACCCGGCCCCATCCCGCATAGCGACGAGACGTCTCGTCACGCAGTGCGAGTCGAGGTAGGTTCGTTGCTCGAACGCACGCTCGGCGCGCCATCGGCTACCGTGAATAGCCGCCATCATCAGGCAATTCGGGATCTCGCGCCCGCCCTCAAGGCTGTCGCGTGGGCGGAGGATGGAGTCATCGAGGGCGCTGAGCCGAAGCAACCGAGCGAACCGTGGATCGTGGCTGTCCAATGGCACCCGGAGGACCTTACGGAGCGCGCCTTATTTGAGGGGTTCGCGCGAGCGGTCGCATGACCGCGGTCGCGCACGCTTTCCCGTCGGCCGAATGGGTAGTCGCGTATGGTGCGGCGATCAACGCGAGCGAGGATTATCGCGCGGCATCCAAGGAATGGACGCATGGCTCGGTCGCGCTCGTCCTGCCCGCGCAGCCGAACATCGGCGTCCCCGAGGATATCGGCATCTGGCTCGATCTCGATCGCGGCACGTGCCGCGAAGCGAAGCTCGTGACGCGTGACGAAGCGCAGCAGGCGCCCTTCGTGTTGACGGCCGAGTACAAGCACTGGAAGGCGATCATCAAGAAGGAGCTGGGTCCGATCGCCGGCATCATGCAGCGGAAGGTAGCGCTCCAGGGATCGTTGCCGATCGTCGTACGCTTCATCAAGTCGGCCGAGGCGCTCGTCGATGCCGCCACGCGGGTGCCGACGCGGTTTCTCGACGAGACGCGGTGAAAGCGCTTTCGGCTGCGGACGCCCTCAATCGCCTGACGGGTCTGTCGCAGGAGCTGGCCGGCGCGTTTCGACCCGTCTCCATCGTCGAAATTGTCGCCCGGACGCTGACCGAAGTGCTTGCGCCAGGTCGCCTGTCGGTGATGCTCCTCGACGTCGACACCAACCGACTCAGCGTCACCTACCACAACGGCCCACGGCCGGCAACGACCGATGAGCCGCTGCTCCAGCTTGCGCTGCGCCGCGGCCCGCTCGTCTTCCCCGATCGTGTCGCTGCTCGCGCCGCGGAGCTCGGAGTGACGGTCGACCGGCCGGCGCCGGCGAGCTGGCTCGGCATTCCCATTGTCGCGGTGTCGCGCGCCATCGGCGCCGTGGCCATGGAAGGCGACCGCAGCAACGCTCTCGATGAGTCGGCGTTGCTGTTCACGCGCGCGGTGCTCGCGCAGGCAGGCATCGCGCTGGAGAATGCGCGGCTGGTCGAACTGCTGTCGAGCGGCAAGCGTGAATGGGAGCAGACGGTGGACGCCTTCAATCAGGCGATCTGCTATGTGGACTCACAGGGGCTCGTGCGACGCGCCAACCGGGTCTTTGCCGAGCTGATCAAGCTCCCGGTGACCGCGCTACCCGGGCGCCCGTGGCTCACACTGCTCCCACCCACTTGGGCCGATCCGGTGTCGCGCGCGCTCGGCAGCGGCGCAGTCGAAGGCGCCGCCCCTGTCGAGGTCCGCGCCGGCGATCGCATCCTGTTAGTCACGGCCATTCCGACCGGAGAACCGGGCGCGGCGGTCCTGCTGTTCGAGGATCAAACGGAGAAGCGGCGGCTCCAGGAGCAACTCGTGCAATCAGAAAAGATGTCGGCGATCGGCCAGTTGATCGCCGGCGTGGCGCACGATCTCAACAACCCGCTCGCGTCGGTGGTCGGGTTCAGCGATCTCCTCGGTGAGGCGGCCGATGTGCCTCCGCGTCTTGCCGAACCATTGGCGGTCATCCGTCAGGAGGCCGAGCGTGCCTCAGCGATCGTACGCAACTTGCTGTCGTTCGCGCGCCGGCAGGAGGGCGAGCGCCAGCTGCAATCGATCCGGCCGATCCTCGAGTCGACACATCAACTCCTGAAGAATCAGCTGATGGCCGCGCGGATCGAGCTGACGCTGGAATTCGAGCCCGGCTTGCCCGCCGTCGAGGTGCATGCCAATCAGATCAAGCAGGTCTTCGTGAACATCATCAACAATGCCGCGCAGGCGATCGCCAGCACCCGCGCCCGGCAGGGTGGCGGGCGTATCGAGATCGTCACGCGCTGCGAGCCCGACGGCCTGTCGGTGAACATCTCGGACAACGGTCCCGGAATTCCGGAAGACATCGCCCAGCGTGTGTTCGAGCCGTTCTTCAGCACAAAGTCGGAAGGAGAAGGCACGGGCCTCGGCCTATCGATTTGCCTCGGCATCGTGAAGGAGCACGGCGGAAGCATCCGCGTCGACCCTGGCGGCGGCAACACGGGCCGCGGCGCCACGTTCACGGTCGAGCTTCCAACCGGCGCGCGATCGGAATTAAACCCACGCGTAATCACCGGGGTCGATCGGCCGGAGCCCACGACAACCGCCGAGCCACCGGCCCCCGCGGCCCCTGAACGGCTCCAGCGCCTCCGGGTACTCGTTGTAGATGACGAGCCGCACATCCTTCACTACATGCAAGCGACGCTGGAAAGCTGGGGCCACGAAGTCGACGTGGCGCGCGACGGCAGCCAGGCGTTGAAGCGGGCCCTCATGCAACCGTTCGACCTGATCATTTGCGACCTGCGGATGCCGCGCCTTGGCGGCCGCGAGATGTTTCAGACACTGTCGCGCATGCATCCGACGGTGGCCGAACGTATCATCTTTGCCACGGGCGACACCGTCCGCGGCGATACGCTGCAATTCCTCGAAGAGCTGGGCCGTCCCTTCCTTCAGAAGCCCTTCAAACTCGATGCGCTGCGCCGCGTGCTCGCCGGTGTCGTGAAAGTCCCCGCCTAAAGGCGGGAGCCCGTGTGGGCGCGACTGCGCGGAAGGGCGGGGGAAACGGCACCATGCGGGTGTTGCAGGTCGATTCCGGCCGTGATTGGCGTGGCGGGCAACAGCAGGTGCGGCTGTTATGCCGCGAGCTGGCGCGCCATCCGGAAATCGAGCAGATCCTCGTCACGAAACAGGAGAGCGAGCTGGCCCGGCGTGCCACTGCCGACGGCGTGGCCGTCCAGGGAACGGCCTGGGAAATTGGGCTGGATCCTCGCGCCTGGTGGCACCTGCGGCGCACGATCTCCGCTTTTCAACCCGACGTCATCCACGTGCACGACACCCACGCGCTCACACTCGCGGCAACCGTCGCCTCGGGCCGGAAGCTGGTCGCGACGCGCCGCGTGGATTTTCACGTCGGCCGCTTCGGGGCGTGGCGGCGGCCCGATCGGATCATTGCCGTGTCGGCCGCCGTCAAGAACGTCCTCATCCATGACGGCATTGCGGCTGATGCGATCACGGTGGTCCCCGACGGCGTCGATGCCGACGAGATCCGCCGCGCGGCGACTCCGCCGCTCGACATGCGCGCGCAGCTCGGGCTTGCGGAGAAGACGCCGCTCGCCGTGAATGCGGCCGCGCTGGTCGATCACAAGGATCAGCGCACGTTGATCCGGGCCGGTGACTACGGGCGCACGCTCGAACCAGCGCTGCACTGGGTCATCGCGGGCGATGGGCCGCTCCGTCCGCGGCTCGTTGCCGAGATCAAGCGACTGCAGCTCGGAGACCGGGTGCACCTCGTGGGATTCATCGATCGCGTCGACGCGCTCATCGCCGAAGCGACGGTGTTCGTG
>DASZNX010000286.1:0-3469 GCA_035551075.1 Gemmatimonadales bacterium
CTCGCGAAGCGTCCGGCGCGACCGCCCTCGCCCTCGTCGTTTTCCATGATAGCTCCTGGTCTTGACGTCAATCTCGACCATGAGCTGAATCGTGAGTCACACACCTGCGGCGTGGTGACTCAGTCTGACTCAGTAGGACTAGGGTGCGTAACAAATTGAGATTGTCAGATTCGGTGGTCGTCCATCCTCTCAATCCTGCAGACGCGCCGATTGCCGGCGCCACGCGCGCCGCAGCGAAAGCTGTCAAGGGTGTGAGGCTCGGTGTTGATGGGCGCGGGCAGTACGACGGTTTCATGGAAAGCGTTCCATCCGCCGGTGGTCTCACAGTTGAAAAGGACGTCGTGGGTGGTGTCGAAGGCGTCTGGGTTCGTACCAGGCAGGCCCGGCGGGACGAGGCCATCCTCTATCTGCATGGTGGCTGGTTCAATTTTGGCAGCGCTTGGGCTAATCGCCATTTCGTGGGGCATATCGTCAGGCGCGCTCGGGCAAATGCTTTCAGCGAGTAGGGCGGCAGGAAGAAGAGGCGCGCGCAGGCGGCGCGGATGAGGCGTCGGATCGTTCCGCCCTTTGTGGCTGCCGAGGTTGTGCATGAGGACGATGTCTCCAGGCTACAGGGTGTGCACCAGGGGCTGCTCGATGAACGTGCGGAAGCTCTCGCCGTCGATCGGGCCGTCGACGCGCGGCGCCGTGATGCGATCGTGGCGCAGCGCAGCGAGGAAGGTCATGGTGCGCCAAGCCCCATGCGGCACGTGCGCGCGCAGCGCGATAACAGCCGTGGCTACGCGTCATGTTGGTCTTGGCCCAGGTCTCGACATTAATCTTTACGATCGTCAAGCTTAATATTGCAATGGGTCGTGCTCTGTTATACTTTACGATCGTAAAGTAAGGAGAGCGCGAAAGCCATCGCGTGGCTGGTCGGCGAAACGGCCAGGAGGAGAACCCATGAACGATGCGGTCAAGATCGTTGAGGAGCGTGATATCCAAGTCACGATGCGGGACGGCACGAAGCTTGCCGTCGACGTCTACCGCCCGGAAAGCTCGGGGAAGTATCCGGTCCTCTACGCCAGTGCCCTGCACAACAAGGATATCCAGGGCCCGGACATCGCCGACATCCTGCCGCCGCAGCCCGCGCACGCGCCCCTGTGGTTTGGTCCGATCGAGGCCGGCGACACCCGCCGGTTCATCGCCAACGGATACGTCCACGTGATTTCGCAGCCGCGCGGCTCGGCGAAATCAGAAGGTCACTACGGCCATGAGGACACCGACCACTACGACACGATCGAGTGGATAACGCAGCAGCCATGGTGTGACGGCAACGTCGGTATGGTGGGCATTTCGGGTTATGCGGGGGAGCAGTGGCGCGCCGCGGTTCAGGGTCACCCGGCGCTGAAGGCGATCTTTCCGTACGACGCGTGTAGCGCCTACGGCGGGATGTTCGGTTTCCGTGACTTCAACCCGGGGGGCGTGATTCACACGTTCCCCTATCTGCTGGACGTGTTCAGCACTGTTCACGAATCGCGCGACCGGCCGGGCCAACTGTCGACCGAAGAAGAAGCTCTATGGCGCCAGGCCATGAGCAATCGCGATTTCAAACAGTACATCAATCTCTACAACATCCTGACCCAGAAGGGTCAGCGGACGTTCGTCATGTACCTGATGATGACGCATCCGTGGGAATTCGACGGCACCGTGGAACGGACCGAAGAGATCTTCCGAAAGATTAAGATTCCTTTCTATACCGGCTCGGGAGCCTATGCCTACACGTACAAACTTCACTGGCTCGGCGCCCAGAACTACTTCCAGAACGTCAAGGCACCCAAGAAGCTGCTCTTCACCGGGCCGGCGCATCTCGAGCGGCCGTTCCATCAGTATCACGACGAGATCATCCGCTGGTACGACCATTGGCTCAAGGGTCGCGACACCGGCATCATGGATGACCCGCCGGTGCGCTACTGGCTGATGGGAGCCAACGAGTGGAAGACCGGGCAGGACTGGCCGCTGCCGGAGACGCACTGGACGAAATACTACCTCTCACATTGGGAAGGGCTGAGCACGACGCCGCCGCGTCCCGCAGCCGAGCTCGGTGCTGCGGCGCGCGAGCCTGACGTCTTCACGCAGATGCCGGTGACCCGGACCACGAAGGTCGAGCGGCTGCGCTACATGACGGAACCGCTTCCGCACGACGTGACCGTTGCCGGTCCGATCAGCCTCACGCTCCATGCGGCGATCGACAAGGCGGATACCAACTGGATCATCGTGCTCAAGGACGTCGGCCCCGACGTGTCGGTGCGGACCGCGCGTGAGGGCGAGCGCGATCTGCCGGCGACGCTGCCTGAGCGCGAGCTTACACGCGGCTGGCTGAAGGCCTCCTATCGGGCACTCGACGAAAAGCGTTCCAAGCCGTGGGCGCCGTTCCACAAGCTGACGCGCGATGCGATCAAGCCGGTGGTGCCGGGCGAGATCGTTGAGTACTGCATCCAGGTCCTCGCGACCGCGAACCGGTTCAAGGCCGGGCATCGCATTTGCCTCGACATCACTAGCATGGATGTGCCGACCGGAACCGGCGCAATGACCAATGTCGAATACATCCCTTACCACGTCTGCAGCAGCGAAACCGTGACGCATCGCGTCTATCGGGACGCCGAACATCCCTCACATCTGTTGCTGCCGATCATTTCGGACCCAACCACGATCAAAGCCGCAGCCAACTGATAAGGACAGGAACCGCGACATGAGCAGCGTTCGTTTCCAACGGGACGGATCGATTGGTAGCATCGTCCTCGCCAATCCGCCATTTAATCGCCTGGACAGCCGATTCGCCGCAACGCTACGCGACGCGGTGCATCAAGCGAGCATCAGCGACATTCGCGTGCTCGTGGTGAGAGCAGAGGGCCCGCATTTCAGCTTCGGCGGCGAGGTCCGCGAGTGGCCCGGCAAGGACGTCAACTGGTTCAGGAAATTCGTGGCGGACGTCAACGAATCCTACCGCGCCATCGAGGCGCTGCGCATTCCGACGGTCGCGGTCGTCCAAGGTATCGCGTTCGGCGGCGGCTTCGAGCTGGCGCTCGCGTGCGACTTCCTCGTCACGGCGCCCGACGCGACCTTCCGCTGCGTCGAGGTGACGACCGCGATGCTCCCGATCGCCGGCGCGCTGCAGCGGCTTGCCGAACGCGTCGGCCGCGCCCGCGCATCACGCTTCGCCATGCTGGGCGAGCCGATCTCGGGCGCCACCGCCCTGGAGCTCGGCATTGCGACGCACGCCGCACCCGCGGAGAAACTCGCCGAGGCGGCGAACGCGCTCGCCCGCGAGCTCGCGAACGGCCCGACCCGATCGTACGCGGCGACGCGAACCCTGCTCAAAACCTGGTCGAGCGGCGGCGTTGGCGCCGCCGACCTAATGATGCTCGACGTCGCGATGGAGCTCTATAACGGGGCCGACGCGCAACGCGGGTTTGCCAACACCGCTAAG
>DASZNX010000287.1:0-8143 GCA_035551075.1 Gemmatimonadales bacterium
CCCGCGGGCGGCGCGGGCGGCGCGTCAACCGCCGGCGGCACGATCACCGGCAAGATCAAATTCACCGGCACCGCGCCCAAGAATCCGGCGATCGACATGAGTGACGAGCCGGTGTGCAAGAAGAAGTACACAACGACGCCGACCGAAGAACATGTGGTGGCGGGTCCGGGCAACACTCTCGCCGACGTGTTCGTCTATGTGAGCGCCGGATTGCCGGCGAACGCGAAGTACCAGGCGCCATCCACTCCCGTCGTGCTCGATCAGAACGGCTGCCGCTATCATCCCCACGTGCTCGGCATCATGGTCGGGCAAAACCTCGAGATCAAGAATTCCGATCCTCTCCTCCACAACATCAAAGCCATCGCAAAGAAGAATCGTGGATTCAACGTCAGCCAGCCAAACGCGGGCATGACGCGCGACGTCACGTTCTCGGCGCCGGAGGTGATGGTCAATCTCGAGTGCAACGTGCACGGGTGGATGCACGCTTTCGCGGGCGTGCGGCCTGATCCCTTCTTCGCGGTGAGCGGTCCGGACGGCAGCTTCTCGATCGCGGGCCTGCCTCCGGGCACCTACACCGTCGAAGCCTGGCACGAGAAGTTCGGCACGCAGACCGCGACCGTGACGATTGCGGGAACGGAGAGCAAGACGCAGAACTTCACCTTCGCCGCGCATTAGGCGCGAGGAGACATCGCATGCGTTGGTGGCTTCCCGACGCAGGCTCCACGTTCGCCGGCCCCATCGACACCTTGTTCCTGGCGATCCTCATCATCACGGGGATCGCGCTGGTGCTCGTGGAGGTGGGGCTGGTGACGTTCGTGATCCGCTACCGCGGCCGCCCCGGTCGAAAGGCGTTCTACACGCACGGCTCGACGCGGGCGGAAGTGATCTGGACGGCGATCCCCGCCGTGACCATGGTGGCGCTCGGCTTGATCAGCAATCACTACTGGGTGTTGATCAAGGGTCGCCGGAGCGTCCCGCCGAACGCCTATCACCTGGGTGTGCACGCCAAGCAGTTCGAGTGGCAGATCACGTATCCGGGACCGGACGAGAAGCTGGGGACGAGTGACGACTTTACCGTGCGCAACCAGCTTCACGTCATCGTGAACCAGCCGACGGCCGTCGAGCTCACATCCGAGGACGTCATTCACTCCTTCTTTGTGCCCGAATGGCGCCTGAAGCAGGACGCCGTGCCGGGGATGCATATCATCGCCTGGTTCCAGCCGACGAAGACGGGAGAGTTCGAGCTCGGGTGCGCGGAGCTGTGCGGGATGGGGCATTATCGCATGCGCGCCCACGTGTTCGTGCATACGCCTGAGGACTACAAGGCCTGGGTTGCTCAACAAATCGCCGCAGGGGGAGGGGGAGGGGGAGGGGGAGGTTCTGAATGACGACTGTCGCCCACGCGAGACCAGACGCGCACGCGGAGCACGCGCCGATGGGTTTCTGGCGCAAATACATCTTCTCGACCGATCACAAAATCATCGGCATCCAGTTCCTGTTCGTCAGCCTGTTTTTCCTGCTGGTGGGCGGGTTGCTCGCGATGCAGATCCGCTGGCAGTTGGGTTTCCCCAACACGCCGATGCCGGGCGGCAAGATTCTTCCGGAGACGTACGTCGCCAGCAACGGCGTCATTCTGCCCGAGTACTACGTGCAGCTCGTCTCGATGCACGGCACGTTCATGGTGTTTTTCGCCATCATGCCGCTGCTCGTCGGCGTGTACGCCAATTTCCTGATTCCGCTGAAGATCGGCGCGCACGACATGGCGTTCCCGCGCATCAACATGGCGTCGTTCTGGCTGGCGCTGCTCGCCGGCCTGATCATGATGACGAGCTTCTTCGTACCGAACGGCCCGATTCGCTCGGGCTGGACGAATTACGCGCCGCTCGCCGCGCGACCCGATCTCTCCGGCGTGACGGTCGGGCAGATGTTGTGGTGCATCGCGATCGTCGTGCTCGGCCTATCCTCGGTCATGGGATCGCTGAACTACATCACGACCGTGATCAACCACCGCGCTCCCGGCATGACCTGGTTCCGCATGCCGCTCTCGGTGTGGGCGCTGTTCATCACGGCGATCCTGGGCGTGCTCGCGCTGCCGGTGCTGCAGGGCGCGGCGATCATGCTGCTGTTCGACAATGTCCTTGGCACGCACTTCTTCGACCCGGTGGCGGGCGGGCAGGCGCTGCTCTGGCAGCACTTATTCTGGTTCTTCGGCCATCCTGAGGTCTACATCCTGATCCTGCCGGCGATGGGCATGGTGTCGGACATCATCGCCAACGGCAGCCGCAAGCCGATCTTCGGCTACCACTCGATGGTGTTCGCGATCATCGGCATCGCGTTCCTCGGCTGGATCGTGTGGGGGCACCACATGTTCATGAGCGGCATGAACCCGACCCTCGGGTCGACGTTCATGGTCTCGACGCTGCTGATCGCGGTGCCCTCCGCGGTCAAGGTGTTCAACTGGATGGGCACGATGTGGCGAGGCAATCTCCGCTTTCACGTGCCCATGCTGAACGCGATCGGGTTCGTCTCGATGTTCACGATCGGCGGTCTGTCGGGCATCTTCATGGCCGCGACGCCGGTCGACATTCCGATACACGACACACAGTTCATCGTCGCGCACATCCACTACGTGCTGTTCGGCGGCTCGTTGTTCGCGCTGTTCGCGGCGATCACGTACTGGTATCCCAAGATGTTCGGGCGGATGATGAGCACGGGCCTGGGAAAAGCGCACTTCTGGCTGACGTTCCTGTTTTACAACCTCACGTTCTTCCCCATGCACATCATCGGCATGGGCGGTCAGATGCGGCGCATCTACGATCCCACGATTTACGACTTCCTGAAGCCGCAGCAGCCGCTCAACGTGTTCATCTCGTACGCCGCGTTCGCGTTGTTCGCGGTTCAGTTTCTATTCGCGTTCAATTTCCTGTGGAGTCTGAAATTCGGTAAAAAAGCCCCGCAGAATCCGTGGGACGATAACGGCATGGAATGGTCGTTGCCGAATCCGGCGCCGCACGGCAACTGGGAGCGGACGCCGAACGTATACCGCGGGCCATACGAGTTCAGCTCGCCGGAGGCGGAGGCCCGCGGGACGGACTTCCTGCCGCAATACGTGAAACTGCCCACCGACCGCGATCCGGCGCCGGTGCCTGTGCCGGCGGCCGGCCATTGACCGGGAGAACGTGATGACGCACGCGACGCAGACGATCGATCAAATGCGCCCGCCGTTCCCGGCCGAGCCGGGCGCGGGCGTCTACAGTAACAAGCTGGGGATGTGGGTCTTCCTGGCGAGCGACGTGATGTTCTTCACGGCGCTGATCGGATCCTACATCGTCCTGCGCTTCGGCGCGCCGGGCGAATGGGCCAAGCCGGGAGCCGTACTGAACGTGCCGCTCACGGCGTTCAACACCTTCCTCCTGATTTGTTCGTCGGTCTCGATGGTGAAGGCCTACGCGGCAATCCAGGACGGGAAGAAGTACTTCTTGAGGCCCGTGCCCGGCAAGCTCTTGCGGGATGGTGGCCTGAAATTCTGGCTGCTCGTGACGATGATCTGCGGCGCGGCGTTCGTGAGCGTGCAGCTCGTCGAGTACTTCAAGCTCGTGCACCACGGCTTCACCCCCGCGGGTTTCCGCGATGGGTCGCTGCTCGCCGGGGAGGCCGCGGCGGATCCGGTCAAGTACGGCCTCGCGGTGGCCGGCCTGTACGGCTCGAGCTTCTTCACGATGACCGGCTTCCACGGGTTCCACGTGACGTGCGGTGTGATCAGCATGACCTACCTGTATTTCACCAAGGTGCTACCGGAGAAGTACTCGCCGCAGGACTATCGTGGGATCGAAGTTATCGGCCTGTACTGGCACTTCGTCGACCTGGTCTGGATCATTCTCTTCACCATCGTCTACCTCATTTGAGGCACACGACGCAATGACGACTCCGACGACGACGCACAAGCGGCCCAACTACATGCTGATCTGGCTGTACCTGTTCATCATGACGGTCGCCGAGGTCTCCCTGGCGTTCGAGCTGCCGCTGTCGCGTAACGTGAAGCTGTTGTTGCTGCTGTTTCTGGCGGTCTGGAAGGCGCTGCTCGTGGCGCTGTTCTTCATGCACCTCAAATTCGAGCGCTGGCGTTTGCGCCTGATTTTCATCATTCCGTTGCCGCTCGCGGCGATTCTGGTCACCGCGGCGATCATGGAGAAAGTGTTCTAGTGCAGTCGTTGCTCGAGCTGACAAAACCCCGGATCACCCAGCTCGTGCTGCTGACCGCCGCGGCGGGGTTCTATCTGGGCTCACAGGGCCGCGTCGACCTCCTGCTGCTCGCGAATACCCTCCTCGGCACCGCGCTCGTCGCCGGCGGCACGAACGCGTGGAATCAAATCCGCGAGCGCGACGTCGACGGACGCATGGCGCGCACGCGGCGGCGGCCGCTGCCGTCCGGCCGTCTGAGCCCGCGCGCCGCCGCCTGGTTTGCGACCGCGATCACGATTTTTGGCATCACCTATCTCGGCATCACCGTCAATTTGCTGACCGCCGCGCTCGCGGCGCTGACGTTCGCGAGTTACGTGTTCCTCTACACGCCGCTCAAACGGACCACGTCGCTCAATACGCTCGTCGGCGCGGTGCCGGGCGCGCTGCCGATCGTCGGAGGCTGGACGGCGGCCGGCGGCAGTCTGGGCGCCGCGGTGGCCGCGCTGTTCTGGATCCTGTTTCTGTGGCAGCTCCCGCACTTCCTCGCGCTCGCCTGGCTGTACCGCGAGGACTATCGCGCGAGCGGTCTGCGGATGTTGAGCGTCGCGGACCACACCGGCCGCGATACGGGGCGCATGGCCGTGCTGTACGCGATGGCCCTGCTGCCGATCAGTCTTCTGCCCACGCTGCTGGGTGTGACCGGGGCCTGGTACTTTTTCGGCGCGCTGCTCCTGGGTCTCGCCTACGTCGCCGCGGGGACGGCACTGCTCGTCGGCGCGACGCCCTCGCGCGCGTGGCGCCTGTTCTTCGTGTCGATCCTTTACCTGCCGGCACTGCTCACGTTGATGGTGCTGGACAAGATCAACGCGTAGCGATTCATGATTCCGTTTCATCGCGTCCTGATCACGACCGGCATCGTCTTTTGCGGGGGTTTCGCGCTCTGGGCGATCTGGCGCGGGCAAATGGCGCTCGGGATCGGATTTGCCGCGCTCGCCGTCGGACTGTTCTATTATTTGCGCCACCTGAAACGGTTCATCGGCCGATGAATCCCAAGATCGACCTGATTTACTTTTGGAGCTCGCTCGTCCTGGTCGCGTTACCCCTCATCGCGTTCTCGGTGCTGACGTATCTGGTGGTGAGAGCGTACCATAAGGAGCAGAAAGCACGGAGCAGGGAGCAGAAGACATCCGCGTAATCCTGCTCCGTGCTCCCTGCTCTGTGCTCCTTCATTAGATTCTGCCCATGGCCAGCTCCGAAAAACGGCAGGTCGTCCGGTACGCGTTTTACAAGTTGGACCCCGCCTGGCGCCGCCTGACGGCTGAGCGGCAGGCCTCGGCCAAGCTCGAGTTCGGCGAGACGCTGGAGCGCTATCGCGGCCGGCTGCTGCTCAGGCCCTACGGTCTCGTGGGAATTCGCGGCGACACCGATTTCCTGCTGTGGCAGGTTGCCGAAGACCTCGACGCGCTCGTCGAGCTGCAAACCGCGCTGAATCGCACCGATCTCGGCGCGTATCTGTCGATTCCGTACAGCTATCTCGCGATGACCCGCCGCTCGATTTACGAATTCCCGGCGGATCCGGGTCACGAGCAACGCCTCGTGATTCAACCCAGCGCGGCCAAATATCTGTTCGTCTATCCCTTCATCAAGACGCGGGGCTGGTACGCGCTGCCAAAACCCGAGCGCCAGCGCATGATGGACGAACACGTGCGCGTCGGACGCAAGTACCCCACGATCCGGTTGAACACAACGTACTCGTACGGGCTCGACGATCAGGAATTCATCGTCGCCTTCGAAGCCGACAATCCCGGCGAGTTTCTCGATCTGGTCATGGAGCTGCGCGAAAGCGAAGCTTCGTCCTACACGCTGCGCGACACGCCGACCTTCACGTGCGTCCAGATGTCGCTCTGGGACATGCTCGACACGCTCGGTGGCGCGGGATCGGCGCAAGCGGTGTCGCGCCGGCCGGCGCGCGCCGACGGGTTCACGCCGGTCGCCAGCCTGTCCGAGCTTCCCCCCGGCAGCGCCAAGCGCGTCTACGCGGCCAACGAGGCCGTCGCGCTGTTCAACGTGAACGGCACGGTCTACGCGATCACCAACCGCTGCACGCACGCGCGCGCGAGTTTGTCGGAGGGAACGGTGGATGCTGCCCGCTGCGCCGTGACGTGCCCCTGGCACGAAGGCGTCTTCTCGCTCGAAACGGGCCGCGTCCTCGGCGGCCCGCCGGTCCACGCGGTGAGCGTCTATCAGGTGAAGGTCGAAGGCGACACGATTCTGATCGCCCACGAGGGTGGGGCGCGGGAACCTGCGGTTCCTTAAAGCGTGCCGTCGAGAGCGCACCGACGTCACGCCGGTCTGGTTCATGCGACAGGCGGGCCGCTACATGCCCGCATACCGCAAGCTTCGCCAGCGACACTCCATTCTCGAGCTGTGTCATAATCCCGAGCTCGCCGCCGCCGTCACGCTGCAACCCGTCGAGCGCCTGGGCGTCGACGCGGCGATCATCTTCGCCGACATTCTGTTGCCGTTCGAGCCGCTGCGGCTCGGGTTGAGCTTCGCCGCCGGCGAGGGCCCCAGGATCGCGCGGCCGATCGAAGCCGCAGCCGATGTCGAGCGGCTGCCCGCTTTCAATATCGACGCCGAGCTCGGCTATGTCTTTGACGCGATTCGGCTCGCGCGGCGCGCGTTGCCGTCTGACGTGCCGCTGATCGGGTTCGCGGGCGCGCCCTTCACGCTCGCGAGCTACGCCATCGAGGGCGGTGCCAGCCGCACCTTCACGAAAACCAAACGATTCATGTATCAAGCACCTGATGCCTGGCACCTCTTGATGACGAAGTTAGCAGACCTCGTCGGCAACTACCTCGCGGGTCAGGCGCGTGCCGGCGCGCAGGCGCTGCAGCTGTTCGACAGTTGGGTAGGATGCCTGTCGCCCCAGGATTACCGCACGCACGTCCAGCCGTACAGCACGCGCGCCTTGCAACTGGCGAGTGGGTCCCTGGTCCCCTTGATCCATTTCGGCACCGGCACCGCGACATTCCTCGAGGATTTCGCCGCTGCCGGAGGCGATGTCATCAGCGTGGACTGGCGGATTCCGCTCGATGGCGCGTGGACGCGCATCGGCCAGCGGGCGCTCCAGGGAAACCTCGATCCCGCCGCACTGCTCGCGCCTCGGGCGGAACGCGATCGACAGGTTCGCGACATCCTGAAGCGGGCCGGCGGCCGGCCCGGTCACATCTTCAATCTCGGCCACGGCATTCTGCCCGAAACCGACGTCGCCGCGGTGCGGGCCGTCGTTGATCTGGTGCATGGCGCGTGAACCGATCGCCGTGCTCGTCATGGCGTACGGCGGGCCGGGCAACCTCGATGAAGTCGAGCCTTACCTCAAGGACATTCGCGGCGGGCGAATCACGCGCCCCCAGCTCGTCGAAGAGATCCGCGCCCGCTACGCTCGGATCGGTGGGCGCTCTCCCATCCTGGAGTTGACGCGCGCGCAAGCTGCTGGTGTCGGCAAGCTGCTGGGTGATCGATTCAGGACGTACGTGGGAATGCGTCACTGGCATCCCTACATCCAGGAGGCCGTGGACGACATCGCGCGGGCGAAGCACACGCAGATCATCGGCGTCGCCATGGCACCCCATTACTCGAGCATGTCCGTCGGCGCGTACGAACAGAAATTGCTCCAAGCCGCGGAGGCCACGGGCCGCCTCGAGATTGCGCTGGTTCGGTCATGGTGGAATGAAGAGCAATTCCTCGACGCCGTGGCGAGTCGGGTGACGGAAGCGCTGCAGCGGTTCAGCCGTCCAGCCGATGCGAAAGTCATCTTCACCGCCCATAGCCTGCCGGAAAAGATTCTCGCCTCTCAGGATCCATATCCAGACGAGCTCAAGGCCAGCGCCGCTGAAGTCGCGACACGGGCCCGACTCAGTAGCTGGTACTTCGCGTATCAGAGCGCCGGGGCCACGCC
>DASZNX010000288.1:0-6634 GCA_035551075.1 Gemmatimonadales bacterium
GTGCGGGTGGCGGTGGTGGCACCGGCGGCGGTGGCGTCGGGCTCGAACATGCAGCGAACAAGACCAAGAGGAGGAGGAGGCGCTTCACGGCGGGTGCGTGGTCGCATTTCCCGTGCCCACCCGAGTCTGCTGGAGTAATGCGCCACAAGCAGATCCTTCGCTCGCGCCCAACGCGGGAAGTGGTTCAACGACGCGAAGGGGTTTGGTTTCATCACGCCGAGAACGGCGAGAAGGACTGCTTCGTGCATCACACCGCCATTCAGGCCGAGGGCTACAAGTCTCTCACCGAAGGGCAGCGCGTCGAGTTCGACGTCGTGCAGGGCCAGAAGGGTCCCGCGGCGCAAAACGTCGTCAAGCTGTAACCCACGCGGTACGGTCGTAACGGGCGGCGCTCTCTTCGGAGGGCGCCGCTTTGGCGTTCTCCCCCCTCACGCGCTCGTAAGATCGCACAAACAGGTCTAACATATGTCGCATGAAAACCGCGAAGAGTGTCAACGCGTATATCGCAGCGGCGCCGCCCGAGGTCCGCCCGCGACTCAGACGGCTGCGTCAAACCATCAAGCGTGCGGCGCCAAAAGCCGCCGAGCGCATCAGCTATGGGATGCCGTTCTACGAGTACGGCGGCTCCGGATATAAAGGAAGGCTAATCTACTTCGCGGCCTTCAAGCAGCACATCGGCGTATTCATTCCGCCCAAGCCTTCCCGGGGGTACGGCGGACTGGAAAAATATCGGACCGCAAAGTCATCGTTTCGCTTTCCACACGATGAACCGTTGCCGTTGGGACTCATCGGGAAGACCGTGAAGGCGCTCGTGAAGCAGATCCGCCGACGAGAGCTTTCGGAATCATGACATGTACGCCGACGCTGCCGTCGACCGGCCTGGGAAAGCAGATCCCGAGCTCGCGCTAACGCGCTCGCTCGGGATGACAAGCGCGTTCGCCTGCGCGATAAAAGAGAGGAAAAAGTGTAGAGTTAGGGGCATGTCGCGCGCATTCATTAAGGAAGACGCAGGCGGCTCCGAGCGCCGCTTCAACTTGCCGCCCCGCACCGATCCCGGCTATGACGCCGCAGCCGCGATGGCGCTGCTCGAGGGCGCCAACCTCGGCGACTCCTATAGCGCCGAGCTCGCCACGGGATATCGGTGGGGAGAGCCGAAGCTCAAACCGCTGGTGGAGCGCATACTGGTGCAGGCCCGAGCGGACGGAAATGAGCGACTGGAACAGCTCGCCGGACGGTTCTTGCGGGCGTAGACGGGAATGGAAACCTGGGCATATGCCGCGCTAGCGGGTTTGGCTATGGACGCGTAGCGTATCCTCCGCTACCTGCCGCCGAACTCTGTTCGGCACCACTATGTCTCAGCTCGAGGAAACTACCAATGCGCGCCGTTCTTCTCCTTTCTGTCGTCTGCTTAGCTGGTTACGCGATCCCCTCGGTGGCGCAGAAGCCCGCTGCCAAGTCGAAGCCCGCGTCGCACACGACGGCGGCCCCCGCCACCCCCGCCGCGCCGGCCGCGATCACCCTCGCGGATGTCGCAGGGAATTGGACCACCGAAAACAGCGTCAAAACCGCCACCGGCCAGGACACGGTCGTCAAGTCGGTCTTGGTCGCGAATGCGAGCGGGAAATGGGTGATGCACATCGCCGGCCGTGACCCAATCCCGGCGCACGTCATCACCGTGGGCGGAGACAGTGTCGTTGCAGAATCAGCGCCCTTCGCAAGCGTCACGCGTCCCGGACAAACGGTCACCACCCGTGAGACCCTCCACTTCAAGGGTGACACGTTCTCCGGCACAATCGAGGCGAAGTACAGCAACGGTCAGTCCATGACCGGTACGACCAAGGGCACGCGCAAGAAATAAAACGACGCTAGGGTATCGTCGGATAAAGCGACGCTAGGATAAGGCGACGCTAGGGCAAGGCGATGCTATAAGCTGCAAGCTGGCAGCTTCGCCTTATCCTAGCGTCGCTTTGCTCTAGCGTCGCATTTTCCTAGCGTCGCTTTATCAGGTTTTGCGCGTCCCCAACGTGAGCCTCGTCACCACCGATTTCGCGGCTGAATGCTTAGCGTAATGCGCTCCCCCTTCTGCTGCTTCACGCGCGCCCTGTTAGGGGTACTCGATGACGACGACAACCAGCCCAGTCGCCAACACGCGAGCCGACGTTACTCTCCCGATCGCTTTGCTGCTGATCGCCGAGGCGGCGCTCTTCTTCACGTTTCTGTTCTTCGTCGGACCGATTGCCGTGCTCGCACGACTGCTGCCGCTCGCGGCGATCCTCGTACTGTGTGCCGCCTTGTATTGGGGTCAGGACTGGGCACGGTGGGCGCTCCTCGTCCCAATCGCCCTTCAGGCGCGCAGACTCGTCCTCCTGGGCGCCGCAGCCTGGGGCCTGGGCCGGACGGGGACCGCGATCTTCTTGACGCTGATCATTCTCGCCGAGGTGGCGGCCGCATTCATCTTGCTGGATCGGTACTTTAGGGAAAAGCGACGCTATTAGCCGCAAGCTCCGTCGCCTTTCCCTAGCGTCGCTTCCCCCTAGCGTCGCTTCCCCCTAGCGTCGCAGTATTCGAGATGCGTCCCTCGCGTGTGGTCTTTGCGGCGACCATGATCGGGCTCGGAGTGCTCGGCCTGATCTCACGCGATTTCCCACCGGTATGGACCGGCGTCCCTAAGACGCTGCCGGGGCGCGAGGCCCTGGTTTATCTCTGCGCATTCGTGTCGCTGGCAACGGGCGTAGGCATGCTGGTGCAGCGCACCGCCGCCTTCGCTGCCGGTGCCCTGCTCATCTATCTCCTCGCCTGGCTGCTCGTGTTTCGGATCTATCACGTGGTCCTCGCTCCCGGTGTGGAGGCCACGTGGTGGGAGTGCGGCGACACCGCGGTGATGGCCGCCGCCGCGTGGGTATTGTACGCGTGGTTCGCCGGTAGCCGCGAGACAGGACGCCTCAGTTTCGCCACCGGCGAGAGCGGCCTGCGCATCGCGCGCGTGTTCTACGGGCTTGGCTTGCTTCCGTTCGGCATCGCCCATTTCACATATCTCCAGGTAACCGTGGCCGACGTGCCGGGCTGGATGCCCTGGCACGTCGCCTGGGCATATATCACCGGCGCTGCGTTCATCGCGGCGGGCGTGGCGGTGCTGACCGGTGTCTATGCGCGCCTCGCCGCCGTGCTCTCGGCGTGGATGATGGGTCTGTTCACGCTGCTCGTTTGGGTGCCCATCGTCGTCGCAGGTCCGAACGCCTCCCAATGGGCTGAATTCGTAAACTCGTGGTCGTTGACGGCCGCGGCCTGGGTGGTGGCGGAGTCGTACCGCGGCACGGCGTGGCGGGCGCTGCGACGACCGAGCTTAGTTGCAATCGAGGGGTAAGATTGAGGTATGCAGCGCCGTCCGCTCAACTACGCCCCGTTCCTCGTCCTCGTCGTCGCGCTCACACGCTGTAGAAGCGACTCGAGCCCCGCTCTGCAATCCTCACCACCACCGGTGACGTTGCTGACATTCGGCATGGTGACTCCCGGGGAGGCACATACGTGCGGCATCGAGACCGACGGCGCGAGCTACTGCTGGGGCGACAACTTCGGCGGCCGCCTCGGCACCGAAACGCCGAGCAACCGGCTGATCCCAACCGCGGTGGCCGGCAACTTGAGTTTTATCATGCTGGACGCCGGCGCCCGTCATACGTGCGCCGTCAACCTGGTCGGCGCGCCCTACTGTTGGGGCTACAATGCGGACGGCGAGCTCGGCGACGGCACGACAACGGATCGGTTGACACCCACTCGCGCGCTGGGCGGACTCGAGGTAGTGGCCGTGAGCGCCGCGTCCACACACACCTGCGGGCTCACGACAGCCGCCACGATATACTGCTGGGGCGGGAACATCGCGGGGCAGCTCGGTGACGGTACTACGACGACAGCGTTGAGTCCCGTTCCGGTCGCGGGTGGTCTCAAATTCACCGGGATGAGCACCGGGTCGTTGCACACCTGTGGTGTGGGCTTCGACGGAACGGCGTACTGCTGGGGCGACAATCGCAGCGGCCAGCTCGGCGACGGGACCAACACTGCTCGGTCCAGCCCCGTCCCGGTTCAGGACACGCTCGTTTTCGAGCGAGTGCGCGCGGGCTATTGGCATACCTGCGGCATCACCATATCCCACGCGGCATACTGCTGGGGCGACAATAGCCACGGCCAGCTCGGCGATGGAACCACGACGAGTCGCAGCACTCCGGTCCCCGTCGGGGGTGGGCTCTCGTTCGCGCTGGTGAGCGCCGGGAACGCATCGACGTGCGGCGTGACGACCGACGGCGTGACCTATTGCTGGGGTCGCAATTCCCATGGCGAGCTCGGCAACGGCACGACGACCGATCAATCGACCCCGGCGCAGGTGCGCACGTTGCTTGGTCAGCCTGTGATCTTTTTGAACAGCGGCGGGAGTCTCAACTGCGTCGTCACGCTAGAAGCGGCCGCGTACTGCTGGGGCATCAACGGGAGCGGCCAGCTCGGTGATGGGACGATGCTGGATCGTTGGACGCCGGTGCGGGTGGGGCCGTATTAGATAAAGCGACGCTAGGGTAAAGCGACGCTAGGCAAAGGCGACGCTAGGAAAAGGCGACGCTAGGGGGATGCTGGGTAAAGCGACGCTAGGAGAAAGCGACGCTAGGCAAAGGCGACGCTAGGAAAAAGCGAGGTTGCAAGAGGCAAGCAGCAAGAGTCAAGCAGTCAACTGGCGTCGTCGAGACGTCGCAGCAATGCGTAGACGAGTCGCGCACAGTTGGCACGTTTGGTTCTCACGGCACGAAGGTCCTCTTCCGTGAAGTACTCCAGCGCAAGCACCAATTCGAGAATTCCTTCCATCTCGTGCAATGAGGCCCGCGCGATATCGAGAAAGCGACGAAACTCCCGCGGTCCTCGGCGGCTATTTCCTTCCGATAAATTCAGTACCACGCTGTAGCTTGCTCTCCTCCATTGATCGCCAAGGGCAAAGCGTTCTTCTGGTGGCAGGCGTTTGATAAGGGATTTGGAGAGAACCGCGAGAGCCCTGGCTTCCTGCCAGGCCTTGAGATCACGAAAATCGCCCATCAACTACGATAAGGTTCGCGAGGCTCTTTTGAGGATCAATCGGGCGCACGCGTTATCTTAAAAACTGCGAGCTTGCAACTTCGCTTTCTCCTAGCGTCGCTTTCTCCTAGCGTCGCTTTATCCTAGCGTCGCCTTTTCCTAGCGTCGCCGTTGCCTAGCACCCCCTAGCGTCGCAGTTGCCTAGCGTCGCTTTCCTATTTGATCGCCGCCCCCACAAGACCAGCCACCGCCCCAAGGGTCGTCTGCGCCGCGTTCAAGCCCAGACGAAAATCCTTATCGCTGTAAGTCGTGTACCGGTCCGTGGGCTGATGCCAGTTGGGATCCCACCCCGCGCCGATCTGCGTACCGCGCTCGTTCTCGCGGAGGCTGATCGCCGCCACCAAATCCTGGAATGGCGCCGAGTCCGTGTTCGTCATGTGCGGGCCGACGCTCGCCGGATAGTCGGTCGCGTACTTCTCGTTCGCCGCCTGAAATACCCACGCCAGCGCGCGCGCCTGATCGGCGAATTTCGCATTCGACTGGAACTCGATGTTCACGTCGGCCTCGGGCCGCTGCTCCGGGCTGAGCGTCCCGTCGGACCGTGGCATGCCGTGATCGAACAGCATCATGTCGTGTTGGATCATGCCGAGCCACTTCGGCTCGGGATACTTGCCCGACCCGGGCGGATCTTCTTTGCCTTGCAACGCCTGCCGCTGCTCGACGTACGCGCGCGCGCCGTTCAATCCTGTCTCTTCATTATTCCACAGCGCGAAGCGGATCGAGCGGTCGGTCGTAACGTCGGGCGCCGAAAAGATCCGGGCCAGCTCCAGGACGAGCGCCGCGCCGGAGCCGTCGTCGTTGGCCGCCTCACCCCAGCCGATGCCGTCCATGTGGCCGCCGACGATGTACATCTCGTTCGGATGCGTCGTCCCGATCTTTGTGCAATACACCTCCTGTCGCTCTCCCGGCGCGCTCGGCTCGGCATCGAGCGCGCGGAGCTTGGCATCGGGCTGGCGCAGGGAGTCGTTGTTGACGCCCGTGTGTGCCCGAATGCCGCGATAGCGGCCTCCACCCGCCGCGTGGGTCGTATCCCGCGGCGGCCGCGGTTCCGTCTGTGCGGGCGGATATTGATAGGTGAGCCGCGCGACGTCGCTGCAGCCGTAACTCTTGAGCTGCTGCTCGATCCAATCGACGGCGGCGCGGTTTCGGGCCGTGCCCTGGCGGCGGTCGCCGAACTGAGTGAGGCCCTTGATCGTCGCCTTGTAGTGCTCGAGATCGAGCCGCGCGACGAGGCGTGCGATGGGATCAGGTTGTGGCGGGGTCCGCGTGGTGTCCTGGGCGGCGAGTGGGCGTGCGGCGGCGGTCAGGAGCGAGATGGTGACGGTGATATTTTTCATGGTGTCCAAATACTGCGACGCTAGGCTACGGCGACGCTAGGGCAAAGCGACGCTAGGATAAGGCGAAGCTGCAAGCTTGCAGCTTATAGCGTCGTCTCACCCTAGCGTCGCTTTATCCTAGCGTCGCCTTTTCCTAGCGTCGCCTTTTCCTAGCGTCGCCTTTTCCTAGCGTCGCCTTTTCCTAGCGT
>DASZNX010000289.1:0-8248 GCA_035551075.1 Gemmatimonadales bacterium
GAGCCGCCCACGTAGGTCACGAGGGACTGATAGGGGGCGATACCGGGGTTGCCCTGCCGTCCCCAACCCACGCGCAGGCGGAGATCCGAGAACGGCCCGCCGCTCATGAAGTCTTCGCTCGAGAGCTTCCATGACGCCGACAGACCGGGGAAGGCCGCCCACTTGTGGTTCACCGCGAACTTGGATGATCCATCGTACCGCAGGATGGCCGTCACGAAGTACTTGTCCTTGAAGCCGAGGTTCGCGCGCGACAGGAACGATGCGAGCTTCCAGTCCTGGTTGAACGAGGAATCGTTCCGCGTCTGCGCGGCGCCAAGATTGTTGAAGCTGAAGGCGTCGGTGACGTACCCTCTCCCTTCGGCCATGAACAGGTTCTGCGTGAATTTCGAATACTCGTAGCCGCCGAGCAGATCGAGCGTGTTGTTGTCGCCAAACGGCTTGTTGTAGGTGAGTGTGGTCTGAATCGTTCCGGTGGTATTATCCAGGTCGTACTGGCGGGCCAGCCCATTCCCCAGCGCCTGACCCACCGGATTGCTCTTGGGATAGTACAGCTGGCGGCTGCCACCGGAGTGATCTCCGCCGAGCGTCAGGTGCGCCGTGAACCCCTTCGCGATGTCGTAGTCCACGTTCCCGTTGCCGATGACGCGAGTCGTCGTTCCACGATCGGTGATCTGATTGGCCAGGGCGACAGGATTGCGGGTGGAGGTGGAGCCGGTGATTTCGTAGTAGTGCGTGCCGGTCGAATCCGTCACCGTGACCGGCTGGGTGGGGTTGAAGGTGGCTACGTTCTGGAAGACGCCGCCCTCGAACCCGCCCGTATTTTCGAACGTGATGTACGTGTTGTTGACGCGCGATGCATTCACGTTGACGCCGAAGTGCAGCTTGTTGTCGAAGGCGTCGTGCGAGGCGTTCAACGCTCCCTGGAGACGCTCGAGCCCGTTCGCGATCGCGACGCCGGGCTGGTTCATGTAGTTGACCGACGCGCGATAGCGCGTGTCTTCACCACCACCCGTGAACGACACGTCGTAATTCTGCGTGTACGCGCTGCGGGTGACCTCGCGCTCCCAGTTCGTATTGGCGTTGCCGAGACTCGCGAGGTGCTTCGGATCGAGTCCGCGTGCGGAGTCGATGGGCACGCCGGCTGCGGTGTCCGCGTTGAAGAGCGCCACCTGGCTCTCGACGAACGACTTGTACTCCGACCCGGTGAGGACGTCGAGGTGCTTCGCGGGCGACGCAGCGGCGACATAGGCGTCGAAATCGATCGTCGGACCGCCCGTCTGTTTGCCCTTCTTGGTCTCGATCAGGACGACGCCGTTCGCCGCGCGGCTGCCGTAAATGGCCGTGCTCGACGCGTCCTTCAAAATCGTGATCGACGCGATGTCCTGCGGGTTGAGCAGATTGAGCGGATTGCGCGGCAGCGGCGGGCTGCCACCCACGCCGTAGCTCGGCGGCTCCGTCGGCACGTTGACGACGGGCACGCCGTCGATCACGTACAGCGGATCGTTGGTGTTGCTGATCGAGCTGCCGCCGCGAATCAGAATCTGCGAGCCGGCGCCCGGCTCACCGTTGTTCTGAATGACCTCTACGCCCGCGGCGCGCCCTTGTACCATCTGGTCGACGTTGGTCTTCACGCCGACGTTGGCCGCGGACGCGTCAACGGTGGACACCGCGCCGGTCACGGCCTCGCGGCGCGTCGTGCCGTAGCCTGTCACGACGACGGCTTCGAGCAACGACGCCTGCGGCGCGAGTCCGAACGATGCCTCGGCGCTTCCGCCCGCGGCGACGGTGACCGACTGCTGTTGCGGGCCGTACCCGATGCGCGTCACGCGCACGACGTACGTGCCCGCGGGGACATCGAGTGTGTACGTGCCGTCGGATCCGCTTTGTGCTTCTCGTTGGATTGCGTCGATTCTGACGGTGACTCCGGGGAGGGCTTGCTTCGTCGTACTGTCTGTCACGGTTCCTTTGATCGTGCCGTTCTGCGCGGCCAGAGGCGTGGCCATGACGGACAGCAAGGCGAGCGTCGGGATGACGTGTCGAACGAATTGCATCGATGTGACCTCGGAATGACGGTTATGCCTTCCCAAATGCCGCCAGGTTCGGCCCTTGTCAAGGGTGACCTTGGGGCGGAGTATCTACGCCCATGTTTCTGTCGCTGCTCCTCGCGATGCAAACTGTACCCGCACGGGAATCCCAGCCCGTGCTCGAATTCCCCACCGCCGGTCTCGACGACCCCGCAGCCTATGAGGGCTATGCCGCGCGCCTATACCGCGATTCGCGCGGAAACGCCGTGGAGATCTATATCGACGGCAAGACGGGTAGGGTCGTGCATTTGTGGGCGGATGGGCTCAACGAAAGCATAGGGTTCACGGTAAGACGGGCCGCGCCGGATACGGCGGCGCCGAGTCAAGCGGCGGCGAATAAGGCGACGGCGGCATTCGGTGAACCGAAGGCATCCGTCTGGACCACCGGCGCCAGGCGAGCGCTGCTCTACTCCTTGACCCTTCCAGGCGGTCGCGCAACACAAATCGGGCAGTTCCTGCTCGGCTCGATGCGCATCGAACGCGACTTCGGTTATGCGGGACGCGTAAACGACTCGATCAATGCGCCAACCTTCGTGCCGCAGGAATTCACCGCGCTCGCGGATCGCCTCGATAGCGTCTATCGCAAGCGACTGACGCCGACGTTCGCGCTGACTCCTGCGACCTGGCGTGTGCGGGTGACTCAGCAGAGTCTCGATGGCAAGAATCATCTCGCCCTCACCCTGACCGGTGACGCGCGGCTGTCTCGCGCCACGCTGAAGGATCGTGTCGTCACGATTCGCCCGCGCGGCAGCGCGCCCCCCCCCGTCACGATCGCCGTGCAGATCGAGACCGACGGCGCGGCGCTCGACCCGCTCCGGCGCGAGCAGATCTTCAGCACCGACTTCCGACGCTTCGCGGACTCCGCGAAGTCGCCGCGCTTAGAGCGCGAGATCCGCGGGTTCGAGCTGCTCAGCTCCAAACAGAAGCTCATGGCCGGCCTGCCCACCTACGCGACGTACTTCGGCCGCGACATGCTGATGACGGCGCTGCTGATGGAGCCGGTCTGGTCGGACACGATGCCCGAGTTCGTGATGGGCGCGGCACTCGCGAAGCTCGGGCCCGCGGGTGACGTGAGTCACGAGGAAGCGCTCGGCGGTCAGGCGATTCGCGAGAACGCCGCCGAATTTCTCAAGACGGGTGACAGCACGCTCCTGAAGAATCTCCAGCGGACGCGCGAGAACTACTGGATGGTGGACGACGACTTTCAGCTGCCGGTCGTCGCGGGCCACTACTTCGCCGATCCGCGTGTGCCGGACGCGCGCAAGCGCGCATTCGTTCGCCGTTGGGGTGATGCGTTGCGCAAGAACCTCGCGTACGTGATGCATCAGGCGGCACCGTACGCGCACGACCAGGTCGCGACGAATCTCGTGAGCTTCAAACGTGATCCCGATGGCTACTGTCACCCTGGAAGCTGGCGCGATAGTCGTGTCGGGTATGCCGGCGGTTGTTACGCCTTCGATGTGAATGTTGTGTGGGTGCCGGCGGCGCTGCGCGGGATCGTCGCGATCGACAGCACGCTGCGCGCGCTCGGCGAGCCCGGCATCGACCACGCCGAGCTCGTGCCGGCGGGTCTCGAAGTCTGGCGTCAGGCGTCGCGGCATTTCATGGTTGTGCTCGGGCCGGCCGAGGTCGAGACACGCGTGCGCGCGAAAGTCGCGTCACTGCCTCCCGGCGAGCGGGCGCATTGGGACTCCGTGCTCTCGGCTACCCAGTTCAGGCTCGACACGCTGCGGTTTCCGGCGGTGTCCCTCGACAGCGCCGGCCAGCCGATTCCGGTGATGACAACGGACCCTGCGATGTGGCTGCTGCTCGAGCGCCAGGATCCGGCGCGCGAAGCGGAGTTGCTGCGGCCGTTCCTGCTTCCGTATCCGATCGGGTTATTCATCGACGGCGTGGGCCTGGCGGTCGCGAACGATGCGTATGCCTCGCCGGCGGTGTGGGATATGTTCGCGAAGGATCTGTATCATTCGCCGCGCGTCGTATGGGGACGCGAGGTGAACGTATTGCTCGCGGCGCTCGCGACGCGGAATCGCCCGGGCGCGGTCGACTCGGTGCGGAGCGCCGTCGCGCGCTCCGGTTTGCAGTACGCGGAGCTGTGGAGCTATAAGTTCGACGGTGGGGCACTGCGCCCCGTGCGGTACGGTTCGAGCTCAGACGTGCAGCTGTGGACGCTCACGGATCTCGCCGTTCAATACCTCCTCGCAGGCCGGAGCCGCCCCCAATGAGCAATCTCCACCCGTTCGACGTCGTCTTCATCGCGCTCTACTTCCTCATCCTGTTCGGGATCGGCTGGTGGGCGGCGGTGCGCGAGAAGAACGTGAGCTCCGACTATTTCCTGGCGAGCCGCGACGTCGCGTGGTTCGCGGTCGGCGCCAGCCTCTTTGCGTCGAACATCGGCTCCGAGCACCTCGTCGGGCTCGCGGGCTCCGGCGCCGCGACCGGGCTCGCTGTCGGCCATTTCGAATGGCTCGCCTGCCTGATCCTGCTGCTGCTCGGCTGGCTGTTCGTCCCCTACTATCTGAAAAGCGGCGTCTACACGATGCCCGAGTTCCTGGAGAAGCGGTACAACTCGGCGTCGCGGACCTACTTCACGTGGGTTTCCGTCATCGGCTACGTCCTCACGAAAATCAGCGTGACCCTGTATGCGGGCGGCGTCGTGATTCGCGCGGTGACGGGGTGGAATTTCTATACCGCGGCCATCGTCCTCATCGTCGTGACGGGCCTCTACACGATTTTCGGCGGGCTGCGCGCCGTGGTGTACACCGAGGTCCTCCAGGCCATCGTGTTGATCCTCGGCTCCATCACGCTCATGGCGATCGGGCTCTCGCGCGTCGGCGGCTTCGCGGGGCTCGAAGCGAAGGTCCCTGAAGGCTTCTTCTCCATGTGGAAGCCCTCGAACCATCCGGACTTTCCATGGACCGGCATTGTTTTCGGCGCGCCGATACTCGGCATCTGGTACTGGTGTACGGATCAGCACATCGTGCAGCGCGTGCTCGCGGCGAAGAATATCAAGGAAGCGCGCACCGGGACGATCTTCGCCGGGTATCTGAAGATTCTTCCCGTCTTCATTTTCGTCCTGCCGGGAGTCGTCGCCGCGGCGCTGTTCGCCGACGTGCACGCGAATCCCGATTCCGCGTATCCCACACTCGTCACCCGGTTGTTACCCGACGGGATCAAAGGGCTCGTGCTCGCCGGAATGCTCGCGGCGCTCATGAGCTCGCTCGCGTCGGCGTTCAACGCGTGCTCCACCCTGCTGACGTGGGATGTCTACCGCAAAATGCGTCCGACCTCGAGCGAGCAGCAGCTCGTGCGCGTGGGCCGAATCTCCGCGGGCGTCATGGTGTTCCTCGGCCTGCTGTGGATTCCATTCATGAAGTACATCTCGTCGCAGATCTACATCTATCTGCAGAGCGTGCAGGCATACATCGCTCCGCCGATCGCCGCCTGCTTTCTGCTCGGCCTGTTCTATCGGCGGCTCAATGGCGCGGGCGCCATGGCCTCGCTCGTCACAGGACTGGTGCTCGGCGTGCTGCGTCTGGTGCTCGAGCTCGTCAACAAGGCGTCGACCGGCGCCGGCGGGGCCGGTCTCGCGCCCGGCACACTGTGGCACTGGATCGCGACGATCAATTTCCTGCATTATGCGGTCCTGCTGTTCGTGATCAGCACCGCGGTGCTGTTCATCGTGAGCATGGCGACGCCACCACCGCCGCTCGAGAAAACAGAAGGCCTGACGTACGGGAAACCCGATGTGGGCGAGCCGGCCGCGGCGCTTGCGGCCGGGGAGATGCCGCGCGAACGGAGACGCGAGATCGCGCTGTCGGCGTTGCTCGTGATTCTGCTCGGCGTTCTCTGGATCGTGTTCAGATGAAACGGCGGTGCGTGGTGCGTGGTGCGTCGTGCGTGGTGTTGGCGCTGGGCCTGGCGTGCCGCCCGTCCGCCCGTCCGCCCGCCCGTCCATCCGCCTACGATCCCGCGCACGATATCGGCACGTTGTTCGCGGATGTGCAGCTCGCGGGGATTTTTCCCGATTCCAAGGAGTTCGTCGATGCGCGGCCGAAAGCTGCTCCGGCCGTCGTCGCGGCGCGCTACGATTCCGCGCGCCGCACCAACGGTTTCGTATTGCGGACGTTCGTGGATCAGAATTTCATTTTGCCGCGGCCTGCCGGCGACGGCTATCACACGGTCGCCGCCCAGGGCATGCTCGATCACGTCAAGTCGCTCTGGCCCGTCCTCACGCGGTCCCCCGACAGCACCGATCCTCGGTCCTCGTTGATTCCACTGTCCCGGCCGTACGTCGTTCCCGGTGGGCGTTTCCGCGAGATCTATTACTGGGATTCCTACTTCACGATGCTCGGTCTGGTGCAGAGCGGGCGCACCGATCTCGTGAAGGACATGCTCGACAACTTCGCGCAGCTGATCGGCACGCTCGGGCATATTCCCAACGGCAATCGCACGTATTACCGGACGCGGAGCCAGCCGCCCTACTTCGCCGCGATGGTCGGATTGTACGCGCGGGCCACCGACACGTCGCAGGCGCTGGCGTATCTCGACGCGCTGGAGCGAGAGCACGCGTTCTGGATGGAAGGCGCCGATAGCGTGCAGCCCGGACAGGCGCATCGCCGGGTGGTCCGCCTTGCGAGCGGCGTCGTCGTGAATCGCTACTGGGACGACTCTAACGAGCCGCGGCCCGAGTCGTACCGCCCCGATGTCGAGATCGGGCAGACGGTACCGGAATCACTGCGGTCGAACTTCTATCGCAACGCGCGGGCTACGGCGGAAAGCGGGTGGGATTTCTCGAGCCGCTGGATGCGCAACCCGAAGGATCTGCGGACGCTCGAGACGATCGAGCTGATCCCCGTAGACTTGAACAGCCTCCTATACAACGCGGAACGCACGATTGCGGCGTTGCGAAGATTCCGGCATGACACCGGAGATGCGGATATCGCGCAACGCTACACGCAGCAGGCTGACGCACGCCGCGATGCCATCCTGGCGATGTACGATCCGAACCAAGGCTTCTTTTTCGACCGTCGCTGGCGCACCGGCGAGCTCGTGACCGATCGCCCATCCCTGGCCGCCGCCGAGCCGCTGTACTTCGGCATCGCAAGCGCCGATCAGGGGAAGCGTGTCGCCGCCCGGCTCGAGCGTGACTTCCTGAAACCGGGCGGGTTTGTGACCACGAATTTCCCGTCCGGCCAGCAGTGGGACGCGCCCAACGGTTGGCCGCCGCTCGAATGGCTTACAATAGAAGGGGTGCGCCGGTATGGGCGCGCCGATCTCGCCGACAAAGCCGCCGGCCGCTGGCTCGCGATCATCCAGCGCACGTATCAGACGACGGGACGAATGATGGAGAAGTACGACGTCGTCAATCTCAGCAAGAAAGCGGGTGGCGGTGAATACCCCACCCAGGACGGCTTCGGTTGGACGAACGGTGTAGCATTAGCGCTATGCGCCGAGCCCGCCGCCACACACGCACCAGCATGCAAGCGGTAGTCCTCGCTCTCAGCCTCGTTCTATCCGCGTTTTGTCTGCCCCAGCAGCAACGCAGCGTCATTCTCGCCACAACCACG
Source organism: Gemmatimonadales bacterium (assembly GCA_035551075.1). Lineage (GTDB taxonomy): Bacteria > Gemmatimonadota > Gemmatimonadetes > Gemmatimonadales > GWC2-71-9 > 20CM-2-65-7. The sequence continues at coordinate 7,655 of DASZNX010000289.1, forward strand.
TCCACGCGCGATGCCGGCTTGCTGGATTCGTTGCTGCCGGTCTTCGAAGCGAAGAGCGGCTACAAGGTGAAAGTGGTCGCCGTGGGAACGGGGCAGGCGATCGAAATGGCTCGCCGCGGCGATGCGGAGATCGTGCTGGTCCATGCGCCGGAGCTCGAGCGCGCGCTCGTCGATTCGGGATTCTTTGTCCGGCGCCGCCTGGTGATGCATGATGACTTCCTGTTCGTGGGCCCGAACAGCGATCCCGCCAAAATCCGCGGGGGCCACGATGCCGTGGCGGCGTTGGGGTCCATTGCGCGGGCGGAGGCGACCTTCGTCTCACGCGGCGATCGCTCGGGGACGCACTTGCTCGAGCTCAAGCTGTGGCGCTTGCTTGGCCAGACTCCACCGGCGCCAGGAAGTTGGTACATCGAGGCGGGGCAGGGGATGGCAGCGACGTTGCAGATGGCCGATCAGAAGCGCGCCTACACGATCGTCGATCGCCCGACCTTTCTGGTTTGGCAATCCAAACTGCAGCTCGATCCTCTCGTTGAAGGCGACACGCTGCTCTACAACGTCTATCACGTGATGGAAGTCCCGCGCGCGGGGCCGGGC